>JBGVRC010000099.1:0-2574 GCA_045128055.1 Candidatus Scatosoma sp.
ACGCGCGCGTGTGCAAAATGAGCCTTTTGGAGGTTCCAAAAATTAAAAATCGAAACGGACGCAAACAATGGCAGGAAGACCGAGGAAACCGACGGCCGTGAAACGGTTGCAGGGCACCCTGCAGAAATGCAGGACGAACCCGAACGAGCCGAAGCCTGCGGGCGAATTAAAGCGCGTTGAGCCGCCCGAATTTTTGACCGAAACGGCCAAAGAGATCTGGCGTTACGCGTTGGAGATGGCGCCGGAAGGGCTTCTCACGTCCTTAGATTTTGGCATTTTTACGGAGTGGGTTGTTAGTTATGACGCCTTTGTTCATTTGTCGGCAGCCATGAAGGAAACGGGAACCATCCAGAAAGACGCGGACGGGAATGTTAGAGTTAACGACATCCTGCACCATATAACCAAGACGGCATTAATACTAAATAAATTACAAAATGACATGGGATTCACGCCCGCAAGCCGTTCCAAAATAAGCGTGAAGCAGGCGGAACCAGAAAATAATAATAAGTTCGCAAATTTGGATTAACAAACAAATGGATTATGTAACGAAGGCCAACCGCTATATTAAAAACGTATTGAGCGGAAAAATTGACGCATGTCAATTTGTGCGGCAGGCATGCGAGAGGCAAAAAAACGATTTAACGCGTAAAAAATCGAAAAAATTCCCGTATATATTCGACAAAAAAAAGGGCAACCGCGTCTGTGCATTCATTGAGAATTTGACGCATGTAAAAGGCCAAAAAGCAGGGGAGCCAGTACACCTTGAAGACTGGCAATGTTTTATATTAACAACCGTTTTCGGATGGTTGAAGGAAGACGGGACGCGCCGATTTAATCAAACATATATTGAAGTGCCCAGAGGTAACGGAAAAAGTACGTTATGCTCGGGCGTTGCGTTATATATGGAGTGCGCCGACGGAGAACAGGGCGCGGAAGTTTATAGCTTCGCGACAACGAGAGAGCAGGCGGGGATCGTTTTCGGCGACGCGTTGGCCATGGCCAGAGGCGACCAAGATTTTAAAAATTACTACGGCGTGACTTGTTTAAATCATTCCGTTATTGTTTTGGGCACAAATAGCAAATTTATGGCAAAGTCAGCCGACGCAGGAACCCTTGACGGCCTAAATACCCATTGCGGCATTATTGACGAATTGCATGCGCACAAAACACGCCTTGTTTATGATGTTGTTATATCGTCAATTGGTAAGAGGGCGCAACCGTTAGTATTTTGTATCACGACGGCGGGATTTTATTTACATGGGATCTGCATGGAGCGCAGGAAGACCACGGCCAAAGTTTTGGCGGGAGCCGTGGATATTGATAACCTCTTTGGCATTATTTACACCATAGACGAAGGCGACGACTGGCGCACCGAGGAAGCCTTAAAAAAAGCAAATCCCAATTGGGGCGTGAGCGTGATGCCCGACATCATGCGCGGAGAATTGGCCAACGCGTTGGTTAATACGTCGGCACAAAAGAATTATTTAACCAAACATTTGGATATTTGGGTAAATTCAGACAGCGCCTGGCTGGATATGGCCAAATATAATAAATGCATTGACGCATCATTTACGCCCGAAGATTTTGCGGGGATGCCGTGCATTTACGGCGTGGACTTGGCCAGCAAATTGGACTTGTCGGCCGTCATAAAATTGTTTTGGAAAAAGCACGAAGACGGCCAAATTCATTATTATGTTTGGGTTGATTTTTTCCTTCCGTCAGAAACGGTTAAAAATTCCGGTAATACGTCATATTACGGATGGAAGGAAGACGGCTACCTGCGGACGACAGACGGAGCAATTACCGACATTGCGCAAATAATGGATTTTATCAATGAAGATTATAAAAAATATAAAACGTTGTCGATTGCATACGATCCAATGCAGGCCACCCAGATGGCGCAGGGACTCCTGCAGGAAGGGGCGCCAATGGTTGAGTTATACCAGAATCTAAAAAATTTATCGGAGCCGATGAAAACCCTCCAGGCGTTAATATATTCGGGGCGTTTACATGTTGTTAATAACCCCGTCATGCATTGGAACGCCGCCAATGTTGTGGCGCACACCGACGCAAAGGAAAATATCTATCCGAGGAAGGAAAAGGCGGAAGATAAGATCGACGGCATTGTTGCGTTAATTATGGCAATAAATCAGTCCATACAATTGGACGTTGAAAATAACTACGTTGAGCGAGACGAAGCCCGCCGGGACTGGTCTGTTTTTAAATTGTTTTAAAAAAGGAAGTAATAAAAATGTTTAGTTGGGTAAAAGGCCTGCTGGGCAACTACAAGGGAGAACAGCGCACCAAACCATTGGCGCCAATCGTTCCGCACACCAAACCCGCGACCGTGAACAACATCCTGCAGATTCCCGCAATTTGGGAGTGTGTAAACAAAATCACGCGGAGCATGTCTGGGCTTCCGATTGATTTATTGAAGGAAATCGACGACGACGGAAACACGGAGCGCGTGACCAGTGGCCAAATGTTTGAGTTGTTAAACCGTCAGCCAAACGCGCACATGACGCCCGCAGATTTTCTGAAGACGATAACATTAAATTATTTAATTCATGGCAA
>JBGVRC010000100.1:0-3136 GCA_045128055.1 Candidatus Scatosoma sp.
TACCGCGTTTTACCTTGGTGATTTTTACCATTATACTATCCCTTCTAATTCCTTTTCTTCTATCGCAAACCGCTTACAAAGCTTACGCAAAATTTCGGCAAACGCCGTAGGCAGGGGTGCGTTGAACGTCATTTCTTCCCCGCTCGTCGGGTGTTTTAGCGTCAGCCGTTTAGCGTGTAATAATTGCCCGTCCACCCCAAGTTTTTGTTTTTTATATCCGTACGTCGTATCCCCCGCGACGGGATGTCCTAAATGCTTGGCGTGCACGCGGATTTGATGCGTTCTGCCCGTATGCAAACGGACTTCGACAAGGGAATACTTACTCTTTTCTTCCACCACGCGATAATCCAATTCCGCATACTTTGCGCCTTCTTCGGAAGGCGTACAAATATACACCATATTGTTTACCGTATTTTTACGCAAATAGTTGGTGAGCGTGCCGCGTTCGGTGTCGGGTGTACCGCAAAGAACGGCGAGATATTTCTTTTCAAAATCCCCCGATTGCAAACCTTCGGTCAGTCTTGCCGCCGCTTTGCTTGTTTTCGCGTAAACCATAACGCCGCCCGTCGGTCTATCCAAACGGTGCACCAGCCCAACGTATACGTTGCCGGGCTTGTTATACGTCACTTTTATATAATTTTTTACTTGGTCAAATAAATTGTCGTCCTTACTTTCGTCAGGGCAACAAGCCACCATTTGCGGCTTTAAAACCACGATAATATGGTTATCTTCGTATAAAATTTGCAAGTCCGTTTCTTTTTCTACGGGAGTTTGATTAGTTTGAGTCATTGACAAATATTCCTCCTGCCCCACAGGGAAGCGCAATTCCTTCTTCCGTTTGGATACCTACTTCGTAGGCTTCCACCCTGCCCTTAAAATCTTTTAAGGTAAGCTTTAAAATGTTTTGCAAAACCATCGGTTGTAAGCCTGTCGTGTAACTGTTGATAAGCACGAACAACGGATTATCGCAAAGCACTTGCGAGCAAAGCTCTACAAACTTATATAAATCGTTTTCAATCTTCCACATTTCGCCGTTGGGTCCCCTACCGTAAGACGGCGGGTCCATAATGATGGCGTCGTATTTATTGCCGCGACGGATTTCCCTTTGTACGAACTTCAAGCAATCGTCTACGATATAGCGAATACCCGTATCGATGCCCGAAAGCCGAGCGTTTTCGCCCGCTCTTTCTACCATACCTTTCGCCGCGTCTACGTGGGTCACCTGCGCGCCCGCTTTTGCGCACGCTACCGTAGCGCCGCCCGTATATGCAAACAAGTTCAACACCTTAATGGGTCTGTTTGCATTGCGAATAAGCTGCGTCATATATTCCCAGTTGACCGCTTGTTCGGGGAAAAGTCCCGTATGTTTAAAGCCCATAGGCTTGATTTTAAAACGAATATCCAGCTCGTCGTAAGAAATATTCCATTCTTCGGGAATGGGTTTTAAGATTTTCCAACCGCCGCCGCCTTTTTCGCTACGTTTATAGTATGCGTTCAGCTTTGGATAAGCAAACAAATCCGTTTGCGCCGACCAAATCACCTGGGGATCGGGACGAAGCAAATACACGTCCTTCCAACGTTCTAATTTATACCCGTCGCCCGTGGCGATTATCGAGTAATCTTTCCAATTTTTCGATATTTTCATAAACAAACCTTACTTGTTTTTGTTTTTACCCGATAACAGGGCATTATACGACGATTATACTGTAATATTATACAGCAAAAAAAAATTCTTGTAAAGTATTTTATCCCCATTATCAAAAAAACGGCGTGTAAAAGTCGGTTTTTCCGTCCTTTACACGCGCGTCTTTATTTAGATATATTTATCGAGAAAAGATCAGTCTTCCTTTTTCGATTTTTTCATAAGCAAGCAAACGCCTGCCGCAACCGCAAGAATTGCCATCGAACCGCCGATCGAGCTGCCGCAACCGCTTTCTTTGCCTTCCGTCTTGGAAGAATCTTCTACGAACGAAGCAGGTATACTCGTTGCATCGGAGCTTGCCGCGTCGGAGCTTGCAGGTTCGTCATTCGATTCGGAAACGTCGGGCGTTTCTACCGTCGAGCTTTCGATTTCTTCGGAAGATTCGGGAAGTTCGGAAGATGCGGGCAATTCGGAAGATTCTACGTCTTCGGAAGACTCGGGAAGTTCGGAAGATTCGATTTCTTCGGAGCTTACAGGCTCATCCGTAGACAAAGAAATATCGGGCGTTTCCACTTCGGAGCTTTCTACAAGTTCACTACTTTCGACTTCTTCGGAGCTTTCCACTACTTCGCTACTTTCGATTTCTTCGGAGCTTTCCACAACTCCGCTACTTTCGATTTCTTCGGAGCTTTCCACAACTTCGCTACTTTCGATTTCTTCGGAGCTTCCCACAACTTCGCTGCTTTCGGTTTCTTCGGAAGATTCGGAGTCTTCGGGAATTTCGGGCACGCTGCTTACCGGCGTATATTTACCCCAATTATACCCAGCATTGTTTGCGTCGTAAGTACTAAAATTAACGTACGTACTAGTAGGTTGCGCGCCAAACGCGCGATTGTTTGCATCTTCGGCTACGACCAACGTTTGCAACTCCGCGTTCCACTCAAATACGGTTGCGTCGCTTGCCCTCGTCGTCGTCGAACCACCCGCCGATTTGTCTGCAAATACAAAGTAGGTCTTCGTGCCGTTTACGTTCATATAAAGAAGTTGACCGCCCGCTACGTTTTCCACGTATACGTATACCGCGTCAGCAGCAGACGTCGAACAATCGAAACGACCGCTTGTAATCGTACCCTTTAAATACAAGAGTCCGTCTGCATTGTTTGCAGAAACCGTATACGCTACGCCTTCTTGCAACCCAGACGTTACGGGGGGAAGGACTTCGGAAGAATCGGGAAGCTCTACTTCGCTACTTTCGATTTCTTCGGAAGAATCGGGCATTTCAGACGATTCGGTTTCGTCAATCGAAACCAACGTACAGTTCATAAATTCGTACGTGCCTTGATGGTTCTTCAACGTGGTAGCCGTAACGGTGATGGTTTGTCCAACCGCAAATCTATCGTCTTTCAACTTATAACAATATACGGGTTTATTCGTAATCCCGTCTACTACAATCGTAGGATTGTTATAGTTGTCCAACGCGGTGATAACGCCCGT
>JBGVRC010000101.1:0-10030 GCA_045128055.1 Candidatus Scatosoma sp.
GCGTTGATTGCGTTTTTGCTTTCGGGCTGGTCGCTCATTCCCTTATACGGCGCTAATTTGACGGGCGCGGGGGTCAGCTATTATTTGTCTTGCTTGTTTGCGCTTATTCCCATTTGCGTACACGGCGGTTTCTACATTGCAGGCGCGTACGCCCGCAGAAACAAGGCGATTCGTCAACAAATTCTTGCCGACAAAGCGGCGGAAGCGGAAGCCAACAAAGTGAAAAAAATCAATTACGGCGGTTTGCCCGGTACGAAGCCTAAAAAGCGTAAATAATCAAAACGGATAGGGCAGGTACGCGTTGAAAACCTGTTTTAAGGAAAAATTATGAGAATTATCGGTGGAAAATACAGAAGCAGAGTACTCGCCGATTTCGCGGGCGACGCTGTGCGTCCGACGTCGGATAGGGCAAAGGAAGCTTTGTTTAATATTCTCGCGCTGAAAATGTACGGCGCGCGGGTTTTGGATTTGTTTGCAGGCAGCGGCGCGTTGGGCTTGGAAAGTCTTTCGCGCGGCGCGAAAGAAGTCGTTTTCAACGATTTCTCCAAAGACAGCCTTGCGATATTGAAAAAGAACTTAACCGCCTTAAAAATTTCCGTAGGCGGCGAAGAAGCCAAGCTTTCAAACTGCGATTATTTGGTGGCGTTGGAAAGCGTGCGTCCTTGCTTTGATATTATTTTTCTTGACCCGCCGTATCGATTCGATTACGGGGAAAAAGCTTTGCAAAAGATAGCGCAAAAAGGGCTTTTATCCGAAAACGGTATCGCGGTTTACGAGCGCGACAGACCGTTTGAAAGGCAAATCGACGGTTTGGAAATTTACGACGAGAGAAAGTACGGAAAAACCTATTTTACCTTTTTTAGAAGGGGGCAGGTACGCGATGAATAAGAAAAAATGCGTTTTTGCGGGTACGTTTGACCCGCCGACTTTGGGACATAAAGCGATTATTCAAGACTGCTTGAAAATTTTTGACGAAGTGGTGGTTGCCATTATGGTAAATCCCACGAAAAAGCCCTGTTTTACCGTGGAAGAACGAAAGCAAATGCTTGCTTTGGATTTCGGTGAAGACGAAAGGGTGCGCGTAGTGGAATTTACGGGCACGGTGGCGGAGCTTTTGCAAAAAGAGAATACGAAGGTTTACGTGCGCGGTATTCGCAACGGCGTGGATTTGGATTTTGAAAACGCGAACTTTTACGCGAGCCAAAAGCTTGATCCCGATTTGACGGCGGTATATTTGCCTTGCAGACAAAGCCTATTGCACGTTTCGTCCACAATGGTGAGAAACAGCCTAAAATTCGGTACGCCCATTGACGAATACGTCAGCGAAAAGGTAAAAGATTTTATTTTGAAAAGATAAAAGTGGGGAAATGATAGAAAAAGAAAAGGAGAGAAATGGTTATGTTAGAAAAACAATGTTTTATTCCTGAACCCGAAGAATTTATAGCGGAAAAGCCGATGACGGCGGAAATGAAGAAAATTAAAAGCGCGCGCGACGCGGAAATCCGCGACGTTATTGCGGGCAGAAGCGATAAAATGCTTATCGTCGTCGGCCCTTGCTCCGCGCACGAGCCTGCCCCTACGCTGGAATATATTTCTCGTCTTGGCAAGCTCAACGAAAAGGTGAAAGACAAGCTTGTTATCGTGCCCCGCGTGTACACCAACAAGCCCCGTACCAAGGGGGTTGGTTATAAGGGTATGTTTTTGCAGCCCGACCCCGAAGGTGCGGCGGACATTGCAAGGGGGATTCGCAGTATTCGCGCGTTGCACCTTGCAGCCATCAACGAATCGGGCTTGACTTCGGCGGACGAAATGCTCTATCCCGAAAATACGCCGTACGTGGAAGATTTGCTTTCTTACCACGCCGTTGGCGCGCGTAGTGTGGAAGACCAGCTCCACCGTCAAGTGGCGAGCGGCATTAACGAGCCCGTCGGTATGAAAAACCCGATGAGCGGGAACATTATCGCCCTTGTCAATTCCATTTTTGCGGCACAAAGCCCGCAGGTGTTCAAATACCGTAATTATCAAGTCAGTTCGGACGGAAACCCCTACGCACACGCTATTTTGCGCGGCGGCGTGGACGGTTCGGGCGCGGACGTGCCGAATTTCCATTACGAAACGGTGATGCAGCTTGAAGAAATGTATCGCGGCAGTAATTTGGAAAACCCTGCTATCGTCATCGATTGTAACCATTCCAACTCGGGCAAGAAATTCCGTCAGCAAATCCGTATCGCGGAAGAAGTTATGCAAAACCGTCGCTTTGACGGGGATTTCAAGCGTATCGTAAAAGGGTTTATGATTGAAAGCTTTTTGGTGGAAGGTTCGCAAAAGCACGACGAAGTGTTTGGGAAGTCCATCACCGACCCTTGTCTTGGGTGGGAAGATACCGAGCGGTTGTTGCTCGATATAGCCGACCAGGTGTAAAAACGACGTATATGCGTCGCATTTCAGCGTTGTAGCTCCGCGCGTCTTGGTCACGTACGTCTATGTACTTCTCGCGCAAAGCAAGGTGAACTTTGCGCTCGGTCAACGTTCGGACGGGAGATGTCCTCACTCATCTCGCCCCTAAAAGGCATTACCAATGCCTTTCTTAACGGGTAGCTCGTCCCGTCGGCAAAGCCGCGCCTTTCTCATCTTGGCTCGCATCTACGCCGTTTTACCCGTTTCAAACGTGCGAAAACTGTATCCAAATAATAACGACTACACACAAAATAGGAGAAAAATATGAAAATTGCATTTTTAGGCCCGGAAGGGAGCTATTCTAATCTTGCCGCAAAGCTTTTCTTGACGGAAGAAGGCGGCAAAGCAAAAAACGCAAACGAATGGGACGAGTGCGTTCCGTTTCGGAACTTCAATGAAGTTTTGTCGGCAGTTTCACTTGGTAGAGTGGATGCGGCGGCTATCCCTATTGAAAATAGCCTGCAAGGCGGCGTGTCGCAAAATTTAGACTTATTGCAAGATTTTGCGGATTTGTACGCCACCAAAGAAGTAGTTATCCGTATCGACCACCGTTTGGCGTACAAAGCAGGTACACCCCTTTCGCAAATCGGTAGAGTGTATTCTCATGGACAAGCACTCGATCAATGCGCTGGGTATTTAAACCGTGAATTGTCTTTTGCCGCTTTGCGGGAAACGGAGTCTACGGGCTTTGGGCTTGCCCGCGCTATGGAAGACGAAACGGGCAAGAGCGCGGCAATCGTCGGCGCACATACCGAAAATTTGCGTAGCGGCTTTGTAATGAGCGAAGAAAGCATTGCGGACGAGAAAAACAATTTTACCCATTTCCTTTTGATTAAAAAAGAGAAAGCCGCTTTGCCTGCGACCAGCGACAAAGTGTTCTTTTCGGCGGTTTGTCCGCATAAACCCGGGAGCCTTATGGATTTGTTGGCGATTATTGCCAAAGCGGGCATCAATATGACGAAAATTGAAAGCCGTCCCGTAAAAAACCGTCCCGGGGATTATCGTTTCTTTATCGAAGCGGATTGCGATATTTCGTCCAAGGAAGTGACGGAAATGTTTGAAAATATCGCGAAAAACACGCTGGAATACAAGCTTTTGGGGGCGTACAACCGCGGTTGATTGTAACCTGTATATTTAAAGCGAGAATAGCGGGATTGTAAAAAGTAATTTTAGGAATAAAATATGGATTTATTTGATTTTAACAACAATGAAGAAACGGCGAAGCCGTTGGCGGAGCGGATGCGCGCGAATTCTTTGGACGAGTTTATCGGGCAAAAGCATATCGTTGCGGAAGGCTCGCTTTTGCGCCGCGCGATTGCCACCGATAGGCTGGGTAGCTGTATTTTTTGGGGCCCGCCCGGCTGTGGGAAAACTACCCTTGCCAACGTAATCGCTTTGCGGACGAACGGGGAGTTTATCAAGCTCAACGCCGTCAACGCAGGGGTTGCGGACGTGAAAAAGGCGGTGGAAACGGCGCGCGACAATTTGAAAATGTACGGTAAGCGAACTTACCTTTTGTTGGACGAATGTCACCGTTTTAATAAAACGCAAAGCGACTCGCTTTTGCCTGCTATCGAACAAGGCACGATTATCTTTATCGGCTCGACGACGGAAAATCCGTATGCGGCGATGACGCCCGCTATCGTTTCCCGTTGCCGTGTGTTTGAATTTAAACACCTTTCCGACGACGATATTATCGACGCGCTGAAAAAGGCGTTGACCAACCGCCATAAGGGCTTGGGCAAGAAAAATATCCTTGCGGACGAAGAAGCTTTGCAACATATTGCCAAGATGGCGGCGGGGGATTTGCGCTCCGCGTATAACGCGTTGGAGCTTGCCGCGCTCACCAGCAATCCCGACAGCGAAGGAAACGTGAGAATCACGCTTGCGGACGCGGAACAATCCATTCAACGCAAAGCCCTTTCTTACAACGAAGATACTTATTACAATTTCCTTTCCGCGTTTTGTAAATCCTTGCGCGGAAGCGACGCCAACGCGGCTTTGTATTACGCTATGCGCTTGATAGAAGGCGGGTGCGACCCGATGCTCGTGGCGCGGCGGCTTGTCGTACATTCGGCGGAAGACGTGGGTATGGCTGACCCGCGGGCTTTGCAAATAGCGACTTCGGCAATGTACGCGCTTGAAAAAATCGGGTATCCCGAAGCAAGAATACCTTTGGCGGAAGCGATAATTTACGTTTGCGAAGCGGATAAGAGTAATTCTGTGGTGAACGCTATGTACGCGGCGGTGCGGGACGCGCGGGAACGGCGCGACGACAATATCCCTGCGTATTTAAAAGATACGAGCTATGGCGGAGAAGACGACAAGGCGGCGGGCAGGAAATATAAATATCCCCACGATTACGGCGGGTACGTGGAACAGCAGTATTTGCCCGATTCGTTAAAGGATAGGGTGTACTATACGCCGAGTGAAAACGGCTTTGAAAAGGAAGTACAAGAAATTAGAAAACGCAAGGGTAAAAAGAACTAAATTTTAAAAAATGGCCCTACCAGGTATGCGTTGAAATGCAAGATTGCACGGTCGAACGCAAAATTGAAAAACGAACGAAAAGACGTAAGATTGGCTGCAAGATCATCTTGCCCAGGTATGCGTCGAATTAGAGATGGGAGCAAAGATATGAAATGTTTATACTGTGATTGTACGGATAGTAAGGTAGTGGATTCCCGCTCGGCAGACGATGACAGAACGATTAGAAGAAGAAGGGAATGTACGGGCTGCGGCAGGCGGTTTACGACCTATGAAACGATTGAAGTGACGCCTGTACTGGTGGTAAAAAACAACGGCACGCGACAGTCCTTTAACGCGGAAAAAATCCGTAACGGGATTATCAAATCTTGCGAAAAACGCCCCGTGCCGATGTCTGTCATCGACGATATTGTGGCGGATATTTCCAAGCAGGTATATAACAGCATGGAGAGCGAAATTTCCACCAAGGTGATTGGGGAAATGGTGATGGAAAGGCTGAAAAAGGTGGACGAAGTTTCCTACGTTCGCTATGCGTCCGTATACCGTTCTTTTAAAGACCTTTCTTCGTTTATGACCGAGCTGAAATTGATGATGAAAGCGGAAAAAAAGAAGGATTGAAGATATGATAACGGGTAGAAAAACCAGGCTTGTCAACGTCGGCGGCGTGAAAATCGGCGGCGGGGAGCGAATAAAAATTCAATCGATGACCACGACGAAAACGGCGGACGTTGCCAAGACGGTTTCGCAAATCCAGGCTTTGGAAAAGGCAGGCTGCGAGATTATCCGCGTGGCGATTGCGGACGAAGCGGACGCGCTGGCTTTGCGCTTCGTGGTGGATAAAATCCGTATCCCCTTGGTGGCGGATATTCACTTTTCGCCTAAGCTTGCGGTGATGGCGATTGAAAACGGGGCGAGCAAGGTGCGTATTAACCCCGGGAATATCGGCGGCGAAGCGGAAATCAAGTACGTTGCCGATTGCGTAAAGGCGCATAAGATTCCCGTGCGCGTGGGCGCGAATACGGGCAGTATCGAAAAGAATTTTTTGCAAAAATACGGACGGAGCGAGCAGGCTTTGGTGGAAAGCGCGTTGTATAACGTGGGGATTTTGGAAAAGCTTGGCGTGGAAGATTTGGTTATTTCCGTCAAGGCGTCGGACGTGCCTTTGACGGTGCGCGCGTATACCCTTTTGTCGCAAAAATGCGATTATCCCTTGCATTTAGGGGTGACGGAAGCAGGAACTACGGAAGCGGGCATTGTCAAGAGCGCGGTGGGTATCGGGGCTTTGCTCTTAAACGGGATCGGGGATACCATTCGCGTTTCGCTCACCGACGACCCCGTAAAGGAAGTGTACGCGGCGCAGCATATTTTGCGGTCCTGCGGTTTGGACGAAGAATACGTAGAAGTGGTGGCTTGTCCGACCTGCGGGCGTTGCGCTTGGGAGAGTATGGATTTGGCGAACAAGGTGACGGAGTTTGTCCGTCCGTATAAAAAGCGCGCGAAAATCGCGGTGATGGGCTGTGTTGTCAACGGACCGGGCGAAGCGAAGGACGCGGATATCGGCATTGCGGGCGGCAACGGCTCGTGCTTGATTTTTAAAAAGGGCGAGCCGTATAAAAAGGTGGACGCTTGCGCGGCGGAAGAAGAATTTTTTAAGGAAATAAGGGCTTTGTTAGATGGCGAATAGATTGACGGAATATTTGGCGGAGATTAGAGAACTGTCGGGCTTGAAAAACGCGATTTTGACGGGGATTGAAATTTCTAAAAAAGAGAGAATAGCGGAGTTTGCGCTCGTCACCGATAAGACGTATACGGCGGCGGAAGAAGGGCAGGCGCGGGATATTAGCGAGAGTTATCTTCCCGACGGTTTTTCCGCGCGTGTGAAAATCATCAAGCGCGTACCCGACGCGGATATTTTGAAACGCCAGATTTTTTTATACATTCAAAAGAATTTCCCTGCGGCTTCCGCTTTTTTGGAAGGGAACTGTATCGAAGTGGAAATGCTGGCCTGCGGCGCGCATTTTTACGTGGATATAGCGGCAGGGGAACAAACGATGTTTTCGTCGGGGAAAATACTCGATGAAGTGAGCAGGTATTTGATGAGCGGGTATTGCGGTACGTTTTACGGCAACGTGCGTATCGTGGAAAAGGAAGCTCCCGACGCGTCTATTTTAGACGAAATTCCCGAAGATAGGGAAGAAGTCGGCGGGGTGGAAATTCGCCGTTTTCCCATTTGCGAATACGTGAAGATCGACGGGGTGGACGCTCCGTTGACGACGGCTGTGTATATGGCGGATATGCAAAACGAAGACGAAGGGTATTCCGTTTGCGGTACGGTGACGTATATCGAAGAAATCAAGTATACTCGCCACAACGAAAAGACGGGCGAAGACGTCGAAAAGACCCGTTTTTCCATTTCCTTGACGGACGGAACGGGGAACGTCAGGACAACCTATTTCCCGAAAAAAGCGACCTTGGAAAAGGTACGCGAAATTAAGCAGGGGGATAAAATCGTCTTGACGGGCAGCAACGAAGAATATAACGGCTCAAAATCCTTTAAAGCGGCGAAAATCAACTACGGGCAACCGCCCGAAGGCTTTGAACCCGTGGCAAGAAAGGGTAAGCCCGTGCCCAAGTTCTATCATACCGTTTTCCCGCAACCGTACAGCGATATTGCGCAGGCGGGGCTTTTTGACGATACGACCAAGCCCGACGATTTGAAAAACAACGTGTTCGTTTGCTTTGATATCGAAACAACGGGCTTGAACAATAATCCTGCTATGGGGAAGATGGATAAGATTATCGAGCTTGGTGCGGTGAAGCTGGTCGGCGGGGAAATCGTGGAAAAATTCTCGTCCTTTATCGCTTGTCCCGATAGGCTTTCCAAGGAAATTATCAATTTGACGGGGATTGTGGACGCCGATTTGGTGGGCGCGCCCGAAGTGGATAAGGTTTTGGCGGACTTCTTCAAATTTACGGACGGAGCCATTCTCGTTGGGCATAACGTTGGGTTTGACTACCGCTTCGTATCCTATTACGGCGAACAGCACGGGTATATGTTCGATAAAAAGCAGTACGACACCCTTACCCTTGCGCAACAGGTTTTGCGCGGGAAACTGCCCAACTATAAATTGAACAGCGTAGCCGAATATTACGGCTTTGATTTCAATCACCACCGCGCGTATGAGGACGCGCACGTTACGGCGAAGGTGTTTATCGAGCTTGTGAAGGCGAAGGGTGGGCTGGATTAGTGTACAATATTGGGCGAACAGTGTGTAATAGCGCGCAATAATAAGTAAAAAGTGAAAAGTGAAAAAGTAAGAGTGGAAAGGTGAAAGGAAGGGGGCAGGTACGAGATGAACGGAAAAAGAATACGCGCGTATATGCAAAATTTAGCGCAAAATAAAGGCATACCGTACTTGGATTTTTCCCTTTCTATCGAAGATAAGCAGGTTTTTCGTTATTACGTGGGTAAAGACGGCGTTATGGGTAAGGAAGACTTGTTTTTATGGTCGTGTAGCAAGCCCTTGACGGTGGTCGGAGTGATGAAGCTTGTGGAAAAAGGCGTGCTTTGTCTTGACGACGAAGTGGAAAAGTATATCCCCGAATTTGGGCGTACCTTTTTACAAAACGGCGAACGAACGACGAAAAAAATGACCGTGCGCCATCTTTTGACGATGTCGGGCGGGCTGACGTACGATATAGATACGCCGCCTATACGGGCTTTGCGGGAAAAGACGGGTGACGCCGCTTCGACGAGAGAAATCGTAGCGAAATTTGTGGAAACGCCCCTTTTGTTTGAGCCTGGCGAGCGTTTTGAATACAGTCTTTGTCACGACGTTTTGGCGGTGGTGGTAGAGAGCGTAAGCGGGAAACGGTTTGCCGAGTATATGGACGAAGAAATTTTTGCGCCGCTGGGTATGCGCAATACCCGTTTTCACGGCAACGAAGACAATTTGGCGGCTTCGTACGCGGTGGAAAAGGGAAAAATCCAACGGGGCGAAAGAAAAAATGGGCTGGTCGTATGTAAAAATTACGACAGCGGCGGCGCGGGCGTAATGAGCTGTGTGGACGATTACGCGAAGTTTGCGCGGGCTTTGGCTTGCGGCGGCGCGGCGGAAAACGGCTACCGTTTGATAAAGGAAGAAACGCTGCTGCAAATTCGCAAGCCGCATTTTAAGAGCGTGGGCGTGGAAAGCGGTTTTACCTGCATACAGGGCGACGATTACGGTTATGGCTTGGGTATGCGAACGCGCGTGAGAGCGACGGACTGGGGCTTGCCCGTGGGCGAGTTTGGTTGGGACGGAGCGGCGGGATCGTATTTGATGATAGACCCCACGCGGAAAATTTCCGTTGTGATGGGTATGCATTTGTTGAATTGGCCCGAAATTTTTAGGGGCGAGCATTTAAACCTTGTTAAGGCGGCTTACGCCGATATGGAAGAAGAAAATATATGATTTTTGCTGATTTTCGCGCGCGTTTACGCGTGCGTACAAAAAAAATAGAAAAAATTGGCGTAAAATACTTGCAAAACGCGGATAATAATGGTATAATAAGAATACTTAATAATGATTGTGTTATTGAGAGTGGTCTTGCGCCACTCTCAATAATGCTATGTAAGGGATTTTTATATGAAAATCAAGACGATTGAAGAAATACAAAACGCTTTGCAGCCCACAGCCGACGAAATGGGTATCGAAATTGTGGAAGTGGAGTTTAAACAGGGCAAAGAGCCTACTTTGACGGTGTATATCGATATCGAAGGCGGGGTAGATTTGAACACCTGCGAAAGCTTCCACCGCGCAATAGACCCTATCTTGGACGAAGTAGACCCTACGCTCGGCGCGCCGTATACGCTCAACGTTTCCAGCCCTGGGTTGGACAGACCTTTGAAAACGGACAGGGATTATCAAAAGTGTATCGGGCAAAAGGTGGAAGTAAAGCTTTTCGCGCCCTTAAAAGGGAAAAAGCTTTTCGAGCTTGTATTAAACGGCCACGACGAAACCTGCGTGTACTTGGAAGAAAAGGGCGAAGAGATTAAGCTCGAAAAGGCGAAGCTTGCGAAGATTTGCCGTGCGATTGATTTCGA
>JBGVRC010000102.1:0-2722 GCA_045128055.1 Candidatus Scatosoma sp.
ATAGCCGCTGTCCGCTGCGTGATAGGCGCCCTCGCGTTTAAATTGGTTTGCTAAATCGTCGCCGTTCATCGTTACGGAAACAGCAGCGCCACTTCCGGCCATCATTTGGGACGCAAAAGAGGCGCATTGATTCCGGGGATCGGTATTGGCCCCCGTAGGATCTAACCATTGATAACCTTGTGAAAAACTCGACGCTTTGCCCACAATGGCCTTTCCCAAACCGCTTGCAGCGCCTCCCCAAAGGTTGCCCCAAAACGATTTAGTATTATTCCATACGTTAGAACCAAATTCTAAGAGGGAATCTTTAAACAGGGAACCGGCCTTGCTAAATTCGCCTTGTTTAATGAGCGCGGCAGCCTGCAAAACCTTACCCACCAATTTAGCAAACTCCGCCATGTTTTTAACTGCCATAATGATGCCTTTTGCCAGCGTTCCGACAAAAGACGCAACCTCAGGTTTTCCAATACCCAGCAATTTGAAAAACTCTTTAAACTGCTTGATATTGACTTCCCACAACATTTTAAACGCTTTGACAATTTCCCAAACGGCGTCCCTTACATTGTCAAATACCTCTTGAATATTAAGGCCGTTTACAATTTCGTCCAAAACGTCCGCAACGTCCGTTAAAAACTCTTTAACGCGCGTCATTATGTTGCTGCCGGTGCCACGGGTAAATTTTAAAAGCATTTCCCACATGGGCGCCAAAGAACGGCTAGTGCTCCAGCGTTTATTTTAATATAAAAAGTCCTGCAACAACACAAACGCCGCGCCAATAGCCGCCAACAAGATTCCAAACGGCCCCGCCATGATAGCAGCGCCCACGGCGGAAAAGATAGCGGCCCATTTTTTCACGTTTGCCGGAAGTTCTACGATCCAATTTACAACGCTCTGTATAACTTTGCTTGCTATTTTGAACGCTGAATAAATAGAACCGATAATAGAACCCATAATTTCCGCAAACTTTTTGGCAACGGTTGACATTTTTCCGCCTATTTGCTCAGAAACCCAATTTATAAACCGTTTAAACTCGTCCATAAAGGGTTTCAAGTATTTAATCAGATAATAAACAACCCACTCCCTCAGCATTTTCAAGCGGATCATTAAAACCTGTATATCGTAGCCAATAGAACGGATATATTTTAGCTGGTTGTCAGCGTCCGCCGGGGTTGAAAATTTATTGATTTCCTCCCGCAACCGGAAAAACTGATCGCGTAACTCAGGAATCCAGGCTATGTCCTGCATATTGGCGCCCATTTCGTCCATCGCCATCTGCAAAGACTTTGCGGTTTCCTTTGTTACCCACATGGAACGGGCCAGCTTCATATATGCCATGTCGGCCTTTGCAACGCCAACTATATTGTCATATAGCGTATTGCCAATTTTCTTTATTACGTCAACGGCAAACTTGCCCGCCGCAATAAACGCCTCCACGCCCTTTAACAAGGCGGTAAAAGCCGTGTTCCGTTCAATGCTTTTTAGATGTTTTTCTAATTCACTTGTCTGTCTTTTAGCGTCATCAAACGACTGAGAATCGGTTTTTGCGCCAATGGCTATTAAATATTCCTCTATAAAGTTATCCATTCTGCATACTCTCCAATTCTCGTTTCTTATGTATTGCCTTTACTAATAAAATTTCGTGTGCGTCCAACAAATCATCAAAATCGTAAGTGCCGTCAAAAACTTCGTGTTGCTGCCACATTCCCGCGATAACAGGCGCATAAGCAAACGCGTCTATCGTGGGATAGGGAACAACGTCATACGTTGGCAGGCTTACTGTTTCTGATCTTGGACGTTTCCGGCGAAAAAATCGCCAACGTTGAAAACAGCCGCCTGCACGGTCAACTGCATAACGGCGCTTACGTCATAGGTTAATTCTTCATCAATAAACGCCCCGTTACGCATTAACGGCATGGGCAACTCCTCTCCGTTAACGTCTTTAATCTCTGTTACCGTCTGTAACAACAACGTCTGCATTTCGTCAAATTCTGCCCGTGGCAGCTTGGAAACCTGGCTCAACGCCTGTTCGACGTTGTTATCTTTCAGTGCGGGCGCAATAACAGCCGCCAATTTGAACGCCACATACGAACCCGTACGGGCGTCCAATTTTGACAGCTTGTATTTTTTGTTGTTGACTTCGATAATCTTGGTTTTAGGTTTCATTTTGTCCTCCTGTTAACTTAGATGGGGTTGTTCTGAACGTCTGCCGCCATCAATACCCACGTTACACGGGAACCCTGCGCCTGATAAGGTACATCGCCCTCTTTCTGAGGGGAAACGCCCGTCAGCAAATGAGAACCGCCCGTGCTGGTGTTCTTCAGCAATACGGACGTCTGCGCCCATTCAGACGTGGGCAGCGCCACTAACTGATTGAACCAATTCTGTAACCATGCCTGCAACGGGGAGGTCTGCTGACATTCAATAGTAAGTGTACCGTTGTTACCGGCGATTTTACTAATCATAATAGAACCGTCGGAGGCTACGTCGTGGCTGCTCCGGTCAGTGGATTTACTTACTGTGCAGGAGCCAACGCCCTCGCCGGTAAACAGATAGTCCCCAACAGTGGGATGGTGAATAGAACCGGCAAGATCAAGAAAACTGTATGTAGTATGTTTCATTTTGTCCCTCCTTTACCGGTTTACGTTAACTTCAATAGTTACAAATTCAATGGCGCCTGCCAGCTTGCAACATACATAGATAGGCGGCGCAATACGGTTGTCTTTCT
>JBGVRC010000103.1:0-10371 GCA_045128055.1 Candidatus Scatosoma sp.
TGCGGACGTGTATTTACCTATTACTCCGCAAGAAAAAGAACGCCTGCAAGCGGAGCTTTCCGTCATTGAAAAGACAAACAGCGCAAAATTGTTTCAGTCGATTTACGATACTTGGCAGTCATTGTTATTAAACGATGTGCACTGTTATCTTACGGGCGAAGCGAAAAAATGGTTTATCTTCTATTTTCTTGATATGATAAGGGAAAATCCGTTAGAAAAAGAAATGCCGAATTGCGCTTTATCAAAAATTACGTTTGTTGTACCGAAAAAGCGGCAAGAAAAAGCGAAACGTTATACTTCGATACGGGGATTACCCGATGTGTTTGAAATGGAGATAGAACAAGATAGCTAATGACAAAACAAGAAACGTTACAATTTTTAGAATATTTAAGAACGAAAGAAAATGTCGTTGTGGACGAATATATCACACGCGGAATGTTTATACGACATCTCGACAGAACCCCGTTTTTATTGAAAGTATTAACGGTGATTAAAAAATGTGAAAATGCGGAAATAGCGTATCAAAAGGCGGCAATTACTATCTGTGAAAATCAGGTAAATTGTCTTCATAAGTTATTTCCGCAAATTGCGTATGCGGAAGATTTGGACAAATACTTGGTGTGCTTGAATATAGCAGATGCGGAAAGAAAAAAATATGTTTTATCGGCGGTAGGCGGTACGTATAAAACACAAATTTGAAAAAGAAAGTTAGAACCGTTTGAAGGGGATTTGCATTTATATATGAAAGCAAGCCGTTATCTGCCGAGCAGGGAGTTTTTCTCCCGTCGTTTTAAGACGGAATACGAAAATTGGAGAAAGAAAAACGGATATGTCGCAAAAGGGATTGTATAAAAAAACGATAGGTTCGGGCTGGGATCACGATCCCGATAGCCAACGCCCGAGAGAAAACCGCTTTTTTGAAAAGGCGGAAAGCGGTAAGGTGGGTAGGAAAAATAAATCGAAATCCAAAGGAAAACCCCGCGCCGACCACAAACACGTTTACGAGCCTATTTTGGTTTGGTCGAAAAGTCCTTATTCTAAAAAAATAAGCGGTTGCGTAAAGGAATATTGTCTTCTTTGCGGACGGCAAAACGCAAGAAGCGCTTACGCTTGGCTTTATAAAACGGAGCATAAATATTGGGGCAAGTTAAAGCACTTTTTTGAAGACGAAAACGACAATTTAACGCCGATAGACGAAAATACTTACCGCAAAACGGTATTTTTAGGCGGTTCAAGTGCGGTAGATACTCTTTCGTGGAGTGTGAAAAACGAGCTCATTGACATTTTGCATTGCGGACACAGGATTATCGTTGGCGATGGTATGGGAGCGGATTTGCAATTCCAAAAGATGTTATCGGAAAACGGTTATGAAAACGTCGTAGTGTATTATAATGGCGCTCGTCCGCAAATCAACTTGGGGAACTGGCAAACGAAATGCGTTCTCGTAAATAAGTATGCTTTGGGAAACGAATTACAAAAGCAACGATTCGAGAAAATAGCGCAGGAAAGCGACGAGGGATATATCCTTATGCGTGGGGATTCTCCTACGGCTTTGGCAACGCTTCGGTGTTTTATAGCAAAGCAAAAGCACTGCCGCGTAGCGTTATACGACGAGAAAAAGTATGCAAAAATTTCTTGTTCAGGTTCGTGGCGGGTGGAAACGGAACAGGATATCGAATGGTTATTAGGAAGAATAGATTTTATGAAAGGAAAAGGCAAATGAGAAAAGAAATTGTAGAATTTACAAAAAATATGCGCGCAGAAACGACTTTGGACGAAATGCAAGCTGTTTGTCGCAGTACGGCAGAGCTTGATTATATTTTTGAGCATTGTAAAGGCTTTGCAAAAAACGTCCAAGCAAAAGAATTGCCGCTTTCGTTGCGAATTCGCGCAAGGTTAGCGTTTCAGGATACGCCTGCGCGAGAGATATCCACGCTTCTCGTGCAGAAGAAGTTGTCGCTTGGATATGGTAAGGCTTGCGCGGTAAAAGATTGGATTATGAAAAGCAAAGGAGAAAAATGATGAAAAATTTCTGCGTTTATAAAGAATCGGTAAAAAAATTGTTGACGGCGGCGGAAAATGATGCGGAAATCGCTAAGCGCATATGTGGAACTGTCGCCGATATTATTACGGTGGACGGGCGATACAAAATGGCAATCGGGGCGGCGGTTGGCGCGTCCGTTCAAAACATAATCACGCCAACGGTGGACGACGCAAGGTATTTGATAGAATACTTAAAGAAAAACGGCGGCGTGGCAACCTTTATGCCGCTTGATAGGATAATTCCCAAGCTTGATTCGGAAGAAATGAAACGTGCGGTATGCGAAAACGGCGCGATAGGGCTTGCCGCGGAGCTTGTACAATACGCTTCGCGCTACGAACAAGCGGTGCTTAATTTGCTCGGCAATACGTTGATTTGCGATACGATTGCAAACGCGACGGCGATAGTAAAGAAATTCCCCAACCGTTTCAAAACCGTAACGTTGGACGGCGATATTATATCCATAAACGGGTTGATTACGGGTGGGGAAAGTCAAAAACGGTTTGGCTGCTATTTTGAGAAGGAACGCGAAAAACAAACGGGAACAACTTGTGAAGTGAAACAAAAATTGGTGGAAAGATTTTCATAACATACCATTTATGGCACATTAAATCGTTTATAATGGATTTGTAAAGGGGTGGTTTATGAAAGTTATATTTTTAGATATTGATGGGGTTTTGAATTGTGAAGGTTCGCGTTCCCGATGCGTAGGCTATCGCGGCATCGACGATAATAAAGCGAAAAATCTTGCAAAAATTATAAAAGCAACGGGCGCGGAAATCGTACTCATTTCCACGTGGAAGGAAGGTTGGAGAAAAACGGACAAAGCCCATCAAGGCATACTTGCAAACTACCTTGATAAAAAGCTGAAAAAGCAGGGTTTGAGCGTTTTTGATAAAACGCGCGATTATATCGGCGAACGCTATCTTAGCCGCGGCGAAGGGGTGTTGGATTATTTAGTAAATAACAAGGTGGAAAACTACGTTATTTTAGACGATTATCAATTTGATTACGATAGTTGCGGCTTGACGGATAGTTACGTAAAAACGGATAATTATAACGGCGGCCTGACCGAAGAACTGGCTAAAAAAGCAATAGAAATTTTGAAAAGGACGGGGGCAGGTACGAGATGAATACTTATTATTGGTTGATTCCATCGCAAGATATACGGAAGCATTTGGAAAAAATCGAATATAAATTTTCGGCTTTGGAAACGGCTTTTTTGCTTTGGAACAATAAAAATATAACCCTTGCGCAAAAGCACGGTTATTGGAATACGCTGATGAAAGAAATGCCCGACGAAGAAATTAAAAGACGGCTAAACACCGACCCGTATCCAAGTTTGCACGAATATTTGCGCGCTTATCAAGAAACACAAAACGCGCTTTTGGCTGAATTTCACGACGATAAAAACGCCGTGTACAGCTATCGTTTTTACTGCGAAGGGGATAACGGTTGGTGCGAAAATCACGATAAGGTATATCCGACTTATAACGCCGCATACGCTACCTTAAAAGACGATTTTGATTTGCCCGTTTTAAAAGTGGAAATGAAAAAGCAACGGCTTGACGCTCCCGGTCGCATTATAACCGTTATGATGAACAAAGGCGGAAAACCGACGAGTATCGACGTACTCGGCGCGACAAAGCAAGAAAGTGATATTTTATACGGCGTATTCAAAGGGCTGTGGCTGGATATTCCGCTTCCTTTTAAGCGGGGGGATATTTTGCAAGCGAAACGTTCTTATTACGATTACGAAACGGAAGATAGCGAGCCGTTCGTCTTGGAAGCTTGTCATAACTGGACGGCGAAAGAATATAAGGCAAACGGCGTACAGTTATCCCGTGAGAGAGCAAGAAATATCGATTGGAGAGTGTATCGTCATCGTAAGAACGGGGACGTTAGCGATACGTTTCCGTTCGGTTATGCGCTTTTCGACGGGTGCGTTCGCGGTGCAAATAAGTTGTTCGGATACGTACAAGAAGTAGATTTTTTGTCGCTTGAATATTACCGCGGGGAGTTTATGGGGGCGAACCGTTTGTTATCCCTGCTTTCAAAACGTATGAGAAATGAAATCGACGACGAATTGTTTGCGCACGGGCATTTTATCATCACGCAGGAAGAATATTTGAAAGAGTATAAAAAGTATATGGATTTCCGCTCGGATATTTGGGAAGAGCTGGGAATAAAAGTAGAAAAATAAAAAAGGTAGGTATACAATATGAAATACACGTCATCGCAAGCAGGCAAAATACTTAGAAAACTTAACGACGATTACGCCGCGCTCCTTAAAAAGGAAGAAATGAGTAAGGATTTTCTCGTTTCTTTGGGTGAAAACGCCGAAAGCGTGCGTCCCGAATACGATTTTCTTTCTACGCAGAAAGAGTTAGAAGAAATCGAGCGAAAAATCCGTATCGTCAAACACGCGCTCAACGTGTTCAATTCGCAAACGGTGATTCCTGAATTTGGGATTACCATTGACGAAATGCTCGTGCTCATACCCCAGCTTTCCAAACGCAAGCAAAAGCTTGCGGCAATGAAAGGCAAGCTTCCGAAAATGCGCGAACAGGGCGCAGGCGGCTTTTCCCGTGTTTCGACGGTGGTGGAATACCGCTATTTAAACTATGAAGTGCCGCAGGTCGAAAGCGAATATGAAAAAGTAGTCGAGTTGCTCGCAAAAGCGCAAATGGCGCTTGATCTTGCCAACAATTCGCAGGTGTTGGAAATCGAATTGTAAACAATTTTCCCTTGTTTTTGCCGTCCAATTTAATAATATCTTAATGGAGCGCGTTTCGGTTTTTGTTCAAAGTAGCGGTTTAGGTTATTAAATTTTGTTATCCGTTATCCGTTTTGCGTTCAAGGTTTGGGCTTCTTGGTTGATAGGAGTATGCGGCAAAGACATAAAAACTTATCGTTCGTTTCACGGGCGACGGCGGCGGAAGTATCGGGTTTTACGTCGCCAATATTGTTTGTAGGGGATAAAATGATGAAAATTGACAAAATAACGCAGGAATTAATTGAAAAGCATATTGCAGACTTTGACATGGAAGGGAAAGAAAATTTCGTAAATATAATTGCCACAGCTGCGGAGTATGGAGTTGAGTACGTTTTGGAGTTAAGAAATGTTTTGAAAAATGCAGATATTGATATTAGTGTTTTTGACGAACAACTTTCTAAAATGTTGGTTGGTTACAAGCGAATTGTAGACGCAATAAAGTAAATAAAAATATTTAATATACCATAAATGGTACATAAAATCGTGTATAATAACACCGTAACTTGAAAAAGGACGGTGTTATTTTTTATGTGTTTAAAACCAGAAGTGAATTACGAAGAACCGTTTGCGGAATTTGACAACCAAGAAAAGCGCGACGCGCTTGGCAAAGGTTTGTTTTGGCTTGTGAAAAACGATAGCGAAAAATTTGAACTCTTTTGCGTGAAAATCCTTTGTTATCGGGACGGAGAAACGCTTGAAAAGGTGGAAACGGGTGTATGCGAGAGCGAAAAGCTCAATCACGAACGGGCTTGGGCGAAGCTTGATAAAAAAATCACGCAGGGCAAGCCGTATAACTATTATCCGCGCGGTCGGGTAGAAATCAAAAAAGGCAAAGCAAGGATATTCTTAAATCCTGCGTTGAACGAAGAATCAATCATTGAAAAGATTTGCCGTTCGTTTGGCTTAAAGAGAGAAAACGGTTTGACGGATATTCTTATCAAAAATGATAACTCATGGCACTACCGTTTTTTAATGGAGCAGTAGTATGGACGATTTTATAAAATTGCGCTGTTTAATGGAAGAAAAACTGCAAGGCACGCTTTTAACCGCGCAACAAACCCAACGCTTGGAAGAAGAATTGTCCGTGGTAAAAAGAACGAATACCGCAGGCGTATTTTTACAATATCACGATTGCTTATCCGCGTTAAAAGGGTACGGCGTCATTTGTAACGGCGTTATGCATTGTTCCTATTTATGCCATGTTTTGGGCTTGACAAAAGTCAATCCGATGGACTATAAATTGCCCTTTGAACGGTATTTTAATACGGAGAGAAAAAGCTTGCCCTTTTTATCGATTGCCGCAGGGCAAGAATATAAAGAAAAGGTTTTGTCTATTTTGCGCGAATATTTTGACAACGATTTTTTGCAAAGCTACGCTTTTTCCTTGGAGATTGCGAAAATCGGGGATTATCGGCTTTTTACGGAATATGAAATCTATCAAAAAGCTTTTGAACGGTTTGTTTTGCACAATTTTGAAGCCGACAAAGGGTATTTTGGAATAAAGGCGGCGGAAAATGTATTTGCGGAAACGGACGGGAAATTTGTATATCAAGAACAGTTTTACACCCTTTGCAATTGGCTTTTAGGGGTGGATAATACGACGGCAGATTTATGGCGAAAAAGCATTTGTAAATTCCGTAAGGGTGAAATTGAGCCAATCCGCAAGCGTTTTGAAAGCGCGTTGGGAAAGGACGGGTTGCAATTATTCGAGTATGTGTCTAACCGTATGGTTTTTACGGTATGCAAAGCGTACGTAATCGGATTGTTATTTTTAAATTTTTAAAGCATTTTTTATGTTCCAAAAACGGTACGTTCGTTTAAAACAATATATGTAGATACTTGCGAAATAGGAGAAACTATGATATAATAAATAAAAAGCAGTTGGAGTCCAGTATGGCAGAAAGTAAAAAATTGGCGTTATTACGCATATTGCATATTTTACAAAAATACAGCAATGAAGCGCACCCTTTAACGCACGATGATATTTTGGAATACCTTGATAAGGATTATGGGATTGAAGCAGATAGAAGGCTTGTTGCAAGACAGCTTGCCCTTCTTCACGAAGCGTATGATGCGGTAAATTCGCCCATCGTTTTGGTTTCCGATCCAAGAAAAGGTACGTATATCGAGCAAGGAGAATTTGAAGATAGCGAGCTTCGCCTGCTTATCGACGGCGTGTTGTCAAGCCGACATATCACGGCAAGACATTCCAAGGATTTGATTGAAAAGCTTTGCGCGCAAAGTAATCAATATTTCCGTCCACGCGTAAAAAATATTTATTCCGTAAATGACTGGAATAAAACGGATAATATGGCGGTGTTTTTGAATATTGAGTTGATAGATGAAGCCATTGAAAACGGCAAGCAGATTAAATTTGTCTACAATAAATACGGGGTAGATAAAAAACTTCATAAAACGAGCAACCCGAGAGTTAGTCCGTATCAGCTTATTTTGCACAATCAGCGTTATTATTTAATGGCGCGTCACGAACGGTTCGAGCAAATGCATTTTTACCGTTTGGATAGAATTACGGATATGGAAATTGTAGAGCAGCCGCTCACTAATATTCGCGAAGTGGAAGGATATAAAAGCGGTATTGATTATAAGAAGATTTCGTCGGGCTTACCGTATATGTTTTCGGACAAGCTTGAATACGTGGAATTTTTAGCTGATGAGAGCGTTTTAGACCAAGTTATCGATTGGTTTGGGAAAGACGTTAGGATTGAAAGCGCAGGGGATAAATATAAAATTAGTTTGCTTGCAAGCCCTGCGGCGATGGAATATTGGGCGTTGCAATACGTGAAATCGGTGGAAGTGCTTGCTCCGAAATCATTGCGCGAACGTATAAAAGAAACGCTGGATAGCGGTGTAAAGAAATACGAGTGAGATGGGGCGTAGAAAGTTCCTTTTTGTGTGTGGTTGCGCTGTCTTGAAGAAACGCCGTACGCGCGGTGGTTTGCGCGAGAAGCGTCCGTAGTATCCACTATATTTCCCCCAAAAAAGATTGACGGTGCAACGACGCCTTGACTTGAAAAAGTCAAGGCGTCGTTTTATGTTTGTATTAAATATGATGATTATTGATTTTGTTCGGGATTGTATTTTTTTTGCGAAATAGACGGGGTTTCATTGAAATAATTTTTATACGCGCGCGAAAAGGCGTGTATGGAAGAATACTGCAATTTATCGCTGACCTGCGTTACGCTTTCTCCTGCTTGCAAAAGCCGTAAAGCAGTTTCCATTTTTTTACTGATAAAGTAGGTGTTTAAAGGAATACCCATTTCCGAGTGGAAATATTTGGCAAGGTTGTTCACGTTGTAAAAGAATACGCTTTCTAAATCGCTGAGCTTTTTTATTTTAAAGATGTTTTGGTCGATATACGTGATAATATGAAACCCATTTCCGACCCGTACGCGAATGCAAGCCGCTTCCCCGAAACCAACGGCGACGGCTTTACCACCTATCCCGGTATGCCTTACGGCATCGTAGGGCCTATCAACACGATGCGTATTCACTCGCTCCGTGATACGGTGGAAGATTACGAAATATTATACGTATTAGAAGAAGAATATAAAAAGGTCGTTGCAAAAGCGGGCTTGGAATATGACCGCGGCGCTTTTGAAAAGATGGTTGAATATATCAACGAACGCTTCTTCGAGCATAACAGAGTGAAAGTCGGCGACGAAATGAACGAGAATTTCCTTGCCGCAAGAGAAGCGGTGGTGTCCTTGTTGGATATGGTCGTCAAGACGGGTACGATTATCACCGATTATCAAAAGAACGCGGATAAAGCAAGTAGCCGCGTTTAACGACACCGTAGTATTCGATTATGACGTGGAAGACAGCTCGATGGTGATGCTGAGAATGGAAAACGGCGCGCAATGCGTTGTACAGACGAATTTCAATATCCCCGACGAAGTGGCGAAATGGAGAATGGAATTTTTCGGCACAAAAGGCCGTTTAATGGGCAGTAACGTCATAGGCCAAAACGACGGCGGATCGCTTACGGCAATCTTTATGGATAACGTACCTAGCTATAACGCGCAACAAGACCACGTGGATGCGGTTGGGGTAGATATCCAAGGCGATTTTGGTAATATGTACATTAGGGAAGTGGAAAGCTTCGCCGATTCGATTTTGAACGGAAAACCCTTGGTTGTTCCCGCATCGGACGCTTTGCACGTACAAAAGGTGATTGCCGCTGCTTATGAAAGCACGGAAAAAAATATTATAATTAACATAGATTAAAAAGGAGAATTATTATGAGCAAGTTTAAATTTTCAGTAGGCCCTTGGAACGTTCACGAAGGCGCAGATGCATACGGTCCTGCAACCAGACAACCTATCAGCGTGGAAGAAAAGTTTAAAAGATTTAAGGAAATCGGCTTCGACGCCATTCAATTCCACGATGACGACGCTGTTCCTAATATGAACGACTTAACGGAAGAAGAAATCAAAGCCGAAGCAAGAAAAATGAAGGCGCTTTTGGATAAGTATGATTTGAAAGCGGAATTTGTTGCGCCGAGATTGTGGATGGATAAGAGAACGATTGACGGCGGCTTTATGTCTACGAGTAAGGAAGACAGAGAATTTGCTATGTGGAGAGCATACCGCTCTATCGATATTGCAAGGGAACTTGGCACGGATTTGATTGTATTGTGGCTCGCAAGAGAAGGTACGCTTTGCGCGGAAAGCAAGAGCCCCGTATGGGCAACCAAACAGTTGGTTGATGCCATCAATAAAATGCTCGAATACGACAAAAATATCCGTATTTGTATCGAACCCAAGCCTAACGAACCTATCGACCGTTCGATTTGCGGCACGATGGGGCACGTTATGGCAGTATCGGCGGCAACGATTGACCCTAAGCGCGTAGGCGGTAACTTGGAAAGCGCGCATGCGATTTTGGCAGGGTTAGACCCCGCGCACGAAATCGGCTTCGCTATGGCGTTTGATAAGTTGTTCACCGTACACTTAAACGACCAAAACGGCATCAAGTACGACCAAGACAAATCCTTCGGCGTAGAAAATTTAAGACAAGCATTTAACCAAGTAAAAGTATTGCTTGAAAACGGCTACGGCAGCAAGGGCGAATACGTTGGTTTGGACGTAAAGGCTATGAGAACGACCCTTGACAAGGACTGCTATAAGCACTTGGAAAACAGCTTAAAGATTTTCAAAATGTTGGAAGCAAAAGCTAAAAAATTCGACTATAAATTGCAAGAAAAGTTCGTTGCGGAAAGAGACTTTGAAGGTCTTGAAATGTACGTAATGGAATTGTTGATGAACGGTTAAGATCTTTTGTAAATAAACATAGGGAATGGCGGGTCGTAGGCTTTTTGGCTTGCGACCCGCTGATAATGGATATAACGGATATGAAAAACGGAATTGCAGTAGCGGGAAGTATTCTCGTTGACAAAATCAACGAGATTTCCGCATATCCCAACGCAGGGGAATTGACGCAAATCAAAAGCGTACAAAAATCGGTAGGCGGTTGCGTGCCCAACGTAGCCATAGACTTAAAACGCATTTGCCCTGAAATGACTATCAAAGCGGTC
>JBGVRC010000104.1:0-19012 GCA_045128055.1 Candidatus Scatosoma sp.
GCGGTTTCCACGCTCAATTTTAATGGATAAACCGTTATTTTCAAAAAAATCTATTGTTTTTTGCGGGGGAAAGGCATAGATTGCGCCCGTTAAAAACTTCGACCCACGTACTACGTTTTGCAAAAATTCTTCGGGAGCAACGTCATTTGTAAAATTGCAACGCCCCTTTCCCGTGATATAAATTTTTTTACCAAGCTTTTCATTTTTTTCAAATAAGGTCACCTGATTTCCATTATTCGCCGCAGTATACGCAGCCATTAACCCCGCTGCCCCACCGCCAATTACACAAATTTTTGACATATTTTACCCCTAACCATTCCCCCGTATTATTATACAAGAAAAAGGTTTCACAAAAAATGTTTCACCTAACAGACTTTTTATAAGCGTATAAAACGTTGATTTTTAAAATCGCGCAATGGAAATTTTCCATTGCGCGACTTATCATTTTGTTAAATAGGATACGTACCCGATTGAGCCAAATCTCTATCAACGCCCTTTTTCTGTGCTTCGCGCCATTTGAAGAAGTTTTCAGCTACTTGCTCAAACAATGCGTAGGAAAGTACGTCTTCTTCTTTTTCGTAATAACCAAGTTCTACAACTTTTTGCTTCAATGCTTCGTACTCAGGTTGCAACATATCCGCAGGTCTACACGTAATTCTTTCCGCATCACCAAGCACTTTCTTTGCCGCTTCTTCATCAATAGGCATAGGCAACGAGCCATACTTGCCCGCAAACAAGTCTTTTGTTTCTTTGGTAACCATTTTATAGCGTTCATTCATAACAACGTTCATAACGGCTTGCGTACCAACGATTTGCGAAGACGGGGTAACCAAAGGCGGATAGCCACAATCCTTTCTTACGTTAGGAACTTCGGCAAGACATTCAATCAATTTATCAGCCTTACCCGCTTTTTCAAGCTGGTTAAGAAGGTTAGAAAGCATACCGCCGGGAACTTGATAAAGAAGAGTATTAACGTCAATCCCCTTGGATTTTTCATTAAGGATTTTATCATCTTTCAAGCGTTTTTCAACCGTCTTGAAGTGTTTTACAATAGGCAACAGCTTATTGATATCAATACCCGTATCATACGGCGTACCTTGCAAAGTTGCCACAAGCGGTTCCGTTGCAGGCTGCGAAGTACCGTTACCCAAAGGTGAAAGCGCTGT
Organism: Candidatus Scatosoma sp.; assembly: GCA_045128055.1. Classification (GTDB taxonomy): domain Bacteria; phylum Bacillota; class Clostridia; order Christensenellales; family Borkfalkiaceae; genus Scatosoma. Next base: position 1,167 of record JBGVRC010000104.1, read on the forward strand.
ATCCACGATATCAACACCTGCCAAAATTGCCATAAGGTACATCATATCGCCCGTACCCGTTGTGTTGTGCGTATGCAAATGCAGCTTCGTCGTCGGTTTTAATGCCTTTTTCAAAGCGCTAACAAGCGTGTACGCGCGGAACGGCAACAGTAAGTTTGCCATATCCTTCAAACAGATATTATCTGCGCCCATTTCTTCTAATTGTTTGGCAAGTTTTACGAAATATTCGTCCGTAAACACTTCTTGACCATCAACAACAGCACTGGTATAACAAATCGTAGCTTCGCATATCCCACCGTACTTTTTGATGGATTTCATAGAAACTTCCAAGTTTCTGGGGTCGTTTAATGCGTCAAACACACGGATAACGCCTACGCCGTTTTCAATGGATTTTGCAACAAATTTATCTACTACGTCGTCGGCGTAATGGCGATAGCCAAGCAAGTTTTGCCCACGCAAAAGCATTTGAATAGGCGTTTTTAAATGGGATTTTAAAGTACGTAAACGTTCCCAAGGATCTTCGTTCAAGAAACGCAAGCAAGAGTCGAACGTAGCCCCGCCCCACGCTTCTATCGAATAATAGCCAATTTCGTCAAGTTGCTCTAATACAGGCAACATTTCTTCAATTTTCATTCTCGTTGCTGCTTGCGATTGATGCGCGTCGCGCAAAATCGTTTCCGTCAGCATAACTTTTCTATTATCAAATTTTAATTCCATAATCTACACCACCTATTAGAACAAGGAAATCAAGAAACCAGCCGCAATCGCCGAACCGATAACACCCGCGACGTTAGGCCCCATAGCATGCATCAACAAGTGATTATTAGGGTCTTCTTCGCGTCCAACGTCTTCGGAAATACGCGCCGCCATAGGCACAGCGGAAACTCCCGCGCTACCAATCAACGGATTGATTTTGCCCTTGGAGAGCTTGCACATAAGTCTACCCATCAGCAAACCGCCAACCGTACCGAACATAAACGCCACAAGCCCCAAACCAATAATCATAAGAGTTTGCGGCTGCAAGAAGGTTAAACCGTACGCTTTGCAACCAACCGAAACACCAAGGAAAATAGTAACCGTATTCATTAAGCCGTTTTGCGCCTGCGAAGAAAGTCTATCGCATACGCCCGATTCTTTGAGTAAATTACCAAGCATAAGCATACCCAAAAGCGGTACGGCGTCAGGCAAAAGTGCGCCGACCACCAAAGTAACCACTATCGGGAATACTACTTTTTCCACTTTACTTACCTTACGAAGCGGCTTCATTTTAATTTGGCGCTCTCTTTTCGGAACGAGCAACTTCATAAGCGGCTTTTGTATAATGGGAATAAGCGCCATATACGAGTAAGCGGCAACCGCGATTGCGGAAAGCAAATCTTCGTTTGTAAACTGCGCCAACGTTTGCGTTACGTAAATAGCCGTAGGACCGTCTGCGCCGCCGATAATAGCAATCGAGCACGCAGCTGCAAGGTCAAATCCTATTGCAACAGCACCAATCAAGGTTAAGAAAATACCAAGCTGCGCCGTCGCACCGATAAGCATACTCTTGGGGTTGGAAATAAGCGGACCAAAGTCCGTCATCGCGCCAATACCAAGGAAAATAAGCGGCGGGTAAATGACCTTATCTACGCCATAGAACAAATACCATAAAAGTCCACGGTTTTGTACATTGGCATAGGTATGTTCTACCCCGTCGGGGTACGTTCCCCAAAGAACGGCATACGCACCCGGGAGATTGATTAAAAACATACCGAATGCAATCGGCAACAGCAAAAGCGGTTCGAATTTTTTAACGATTGCCAAGTAAAACAAAACGAAAGACACCAAAATCATTACGTAATTAGACCAGTGCCCAGTTGCAAGACCTGACTCTCGCCATAAATTGACGAACATTTCGCCAACACTTGCAAGTGTATTATTTAACATATTTCTTGCTCCTTAACCAATCTATTAGCCAATAACCGCAAGAACTGCGTCAGATTCAACGTTTGCGCCCTTTTGCACTTGAAATTTTACAACGCCGTCACAGGGCGCAGTTATATCATTATCCATCTTCATTGCTTCAAGAACAAGAATGGGCTGGTCTTTCTTCACGCTCGTCCCATCTGCTACAAGCAAGTTTTTAATAAGACCGGGGAAAGGAGAAAGTACCTTTTCACCATTTGCAGGAACTGCCGCCTTGGGCGCAGCTTTTACTTCGGGTTGAGCCGCCGCAACGGGCGCAGCTACGGGCGCGGAAGCAGTAGCGCCTACTTCTTCTACACCTACTTCATAAGTTTTTCCATTTACCGTGATTACAAAATTACGCATAATATTTTCTCCTTAAATTCTCTTTATTCTCTTTACCGTAAATTCACATTTAGGTTGTGTTGTTTGATAATAAGCCATCAAAGCCGCCATAATCACGGCAACCGTTTCGTCGGGGATTTCATTTTCAGCAGTATCCACCGTCAACGTTTCAACGGGTTTTTCGGCCAATGCAGCTTTTGCTTTCTTATGCTCGGTTTGCGTTGTGAACGAACTGAAAATCTTACCAACCGCCCAAACAACAAGTACCAAAAAAGCAATACCAATAAAAACGACAATAAAACCAATCAGCGCGTATAATGCCGCTTCACCGATAGTAACATTGATAGCACCACTCAATAAATTTAATAGCATATTCCCCCCTTACATCAGCATTTGCAAAGCAGCAATTAAATATTGCTTTACAAACTGCGGCTCGATAATGGCATCGATATAACCGCCTTTTGCCGCATGGATAGGATCGGAATTTTCTTCCGCATAACGAGCCGCCAACGCGCCTTCGTCTGCTTTTTCATCTTTTAATTCAATTTTTGCGCCCTGCACGCTATCAAACAATGCAATTTTTGCATTTGCAAACGCGCAAGCGTAATCAAAGCCAATCGATTTTGATGCAAACAAGGAATAGCCAAGCCCGATTGCTTGCTTATACACAACTGCAATCTTGGGTACGTTTAACTGTTGGAAAATTTCTAAATATTCCGCCGTTTCACGAAGCACATAGCTGTTGTTTACGTCCAAACAAGGGCAAATCCCTTTTACGTCGGTAAAGGTAATCAAAGGCAAATCGCAATACCCTGCAAGATCAGCAAAATTCTTAATCTTCGCAATTTTTTCCGCGTTGAGCTCTACGCCGTTTTCGCTGTCAAAAATTACCGCCGCAACCGCTATGCCGCCGATTCTACCCATCACCGTTTTTACGTCAGGCGCACTTACCCCGCCTAATTCAATATAGCTTTCAAAAATCGTCAACAAGGCTTTCGCGTTACACGTTTCATTTAAAGCGGGAACAGCAGCGTTGAGCTCTGCGTCTATAATCGGATTGTCGCAAAGCGAAGAAATCGTTGCAATCTTTTCGCGAACTTCACCTAAATCCTGCACTACAAAGGTGGGTATGCAGGTCTTATTTAAGGCGTTTGCCTTTCCAACTTCTTCTTTGGATAAATTTTTGCCTGCTTTCGCCGATAAAACAAACGGGCTGTTGATTGCTAAAACACTCTTTTTATCCACAAAAAACGTATAATTCGCAATCGCAGCGAGCATTGCAGCCGCGCCGTACACTTCGCCGTTGACAACTACGTATTGCGGAGCGCATTGTTTAAGCTGAATACTGCGAAGAAGAACCTTGCCAACTCCTTCCAATACAGGTATGCCTTCGCCAACCTGTACGCCACGCGTATTTAATACGTATAAAAGCGGAGTAGAGGCGCGTTCGGCTGCGTCGATACACTTCACGATTTTTGCGCAATTTGCTTCGGAAAAACCACCGCCTTGCACGCTGAAATTTTGCGCAACAACGTAGATGGGATTGCCGTCTATGGTCGCAAAGCCCGTAACAACGCCTTCCCCTGCCACTTCTTCTCCGTAAAAATCATTCTTCGAAAAACTGAAAGCGGATAATTCGACGAAGCTATCTTCGTCAATAATTTTCGCGATATCTTCACGGATTTCTTTCCCCGCTTGGATAATCTCGGTTTTCCTTGCTTTGAGTAATTGAATTTTATCCATTTTAACCTCCAAGACGCATCTATTTGTTTTATATAGTTTGCGCCGATAGACAAGTAAAAATCAAAAACTTCCTACCAAATATCATTATACATCAAATCAATGCAAATTGCAATACTTCGAAGAGAAATTTTTCCCCAATTTATATAAAAAATGTAAAATTTATCGTTATGAAAAAGCTTTTTCACCATCTCGTATTCTATTGTCTACGACGAAAGATATTTTTCAATTTTTGTTGTACTCTATCCATATTTTTATATACGTATATGCAAACGAAAATTATGGAAAATATTATAATTCCCCAAAGCAAAATCCCCCACCAAGTTGTAAAAGGAATAAAATTTACAGAGTAGCAAGTACTTGCTATCGCCAACAGACGCGAAACAGAAATAATAACGGTAAAATATAAAAAGCTCATAGAAGATAGTCCCGCTAAAAAACACAATACGTCGTCAGGGAACAGCGGCAATATAAACATAATACTCAACAGCAAATTATCTTTTCCTTTCAGCTTTCTTTTCCATTTTAGCAACGTGTCTTTCCCTATTGCCCAAGCAACCGTTTTTTGCCCCCATCTTCTACCGATATAAAATGCCAACAGCGAACCCAACATAATACCGACAAAGCTGTATACCGTCGTTTGAAAAGGCCCAAACAACGCAATCCCAGCAAGCGTACTCACCAAGCTTGGTATAGGTAAAAGCACCACTTGCAAAAATTGTAAAAGTACGTATAAAATAGGCATCCATATACCTGCTTTTTGTAAATATTCTTGCAGTCTTTTCTCATCGCCAAACACTTCAAAAAAACCTGTTTTTTGTAATATATACGCCGTTATTACAGCAAAAGTAAGCAATATCAAAGCGCTTAATATAAGTTTTGCAGCGGATTTACGCTCCCAAAAAAGACATAATATCCCCGCTGTATACATAGCAACAATCAGCGTCGTATATAAAAATGCGCAAATGATAAAATGTTTGTTTATCCATTTCACGTTGATATTTCCAAGAAATAAAATTCCCATAAAAACGCTGGTAAAGCTAAGTAAAATAAAAACGATTGTCAAAATCAATTTTTCTTTATCTTGTCTGTTTTTTCTATCCAACATTTTCTCACCCCTATTCTTCCTTATATATAATATAGACCATTTGTAAAAAAATAAGCCTACACTATATGATATAGAGCAGGTTGGTAAAAAAAGAAATAAAATAAACTTTACAAAAAACAAAAAGCGTGGTATAATATTTTATATAAAAGGAGCGTAGACGTTATGCTTGATTTTCAAACTATAAAAAATATTACAGTTGGCGCGGCGGAAATTTGGCAAGAAAAAGACGGCGTACATTTTACAAAATGCACCCACCAACAAATTAAAGAATGGAAAAAAATTGATCCACCTTGCATATATGAAAACAACGTTTTTGCTACCACAGGCGTTCGTTTGGACTTTCACACCGACTCCCCGTACGTTGAAGTAGAAGTTGCGCAAGGCAATAAATATGAAGTGAAAATTAATGACGTATTAACACATCAATTTGTAAATCCAGGAAGGGGCGCTTTTTCTTTCCGTTTTGATTTAAAGAACAACGGCGAAAGTTCACACGTTGTACTCGTTTTGCCTTGTCACGATAACGGCGGCGTTATTACTTCCATCTCCATAAAAGAAGGCGCGTCTATTATTCCGCATACTTTTGATAAAAAAATATTATTTTTAGGAGATTCTATTACGCAAGGCTGGGAAGCTCATTTTAATAGCTTATCTTTTGCCTACTTGATAAGCGATCATTTTAATGCGGAAAGCATTATTCAGGGTATAGGCACTTCTCGTTTTGAACCGACGACCGTTTTGGATATCGGCTTTAAGCCTGAAATTGTTTTCGTGGCATACGGAACAAATGATTTTGGGCATTTGAGCTCTTTGGAAGAATTGAAAGATAAGGCCCACAATTATTTATTAAAAGTAAAACAAGTGTATCCGCACTCCAAAATATACGTAATTTCCCCCATTTGGCGCACCGACGAAGACGTCGTTTATAGAATGGGTAGCTTTTACGATTGTAACAATACCATTAAATCCGTCGCTAAAGCATTATCCTTGCCTATTATTGACGGAGAAAAATTAGTTCCCCCACACAAAAAATTTATGGCGGATTGTCTACATCCCAACGATTTGGGCTTTTCTATATACGCGTTAAATCTTTTGCGTATTATCAGCAAAGATATAAAATAAAAACACCCCACGCGCAACTTGCGCTGGGATGCTTTTGGCAGGGGCTATAAGAATTGAACTCATCTCATTGGTTTTGGAGACCAAGGCACAACCACTATACCAAACCCCTAAATAACGAAGCTATTATACAACATAACGAACTATCTTGTCAATTATTTTAGCAGCGTATAGACGGGAAATTTTGCAATTTAGTAAAAAAATTTAGAAAGGTTGAATATGAACGAAAAAAAGACAGTTATTCTCTATACAGACGGAGCCTGTTCCGGCAATCCAGGCATCGGTGGCTATGGCGGTATTCTGATTTACGGCGACGTGAAACGAGAATACAATGGAGCGGAGTTGCAAACCACAAACAACCGTATGGAAGTTATGGCGGTTATTGTCGGGTTAAAAAAACTGAAATATCCTTGCAAAGTAGAAATTTACAGCGACTCCGCCTATACCGTAAACGCCTATCTCAACGGTTGGATTTACGGTTGGAAAAAGAACGGCTGGAAAAAAGCAGACGGAAAAGCCGTATTAAACGTGGATCTTTGGGAAGAATTATATTCCTTAACGCAAACCCACGAAGTAACCTTCCATAAGGTTGCAGGTCACGCCGATAACGAGTTAAATAATCGTTGCGATGAGCTTGCAAGAAACGCCATAACGGAATTTAGAAAAAGTCTACCCGAAGATTATTTTTTAACAGAAGAAAACGTAGAATAAAAAACTCCGAGATATTCTCGGAGTTTTTTAATTTATTTAATTTCATTATCGCAACGTTCAATAGATAAAACAAACGGATTTTCTGCAATTACAGCATTAAGCGACGTAGAAGAGAATTCTTTGTCGGTATTCAATGTAGCGCTGTAAATCACTTTATCCCCATCTCTTTTAATAACCAGTTCGTTAAATCTGTCCGTACCAAAAATTTCTTTTATCTTTTTGTTTTCGTCGGTAATTTGTTCAAACTCAATCTTAATGGAATAATAACGCTTTGATTTAAAAAGACGGAAATTCAAATGAAAAAGGCATTGCGCGATGATTAAAATTGCCGTTGAGCCTATCGCTAAAATCCACATACCGCCACCGCAAGCCATACCAACCCCCGCAGTGGCCCAAACACCCGCAGCCGTCGTCAAACCGTGGACTTCGTGACGCTTAAAGACAATCATACCAGCGCCAAGGAAGCCGACGCCTGAAACGATTTGCGCCGCTACGCGCGCTTTATCCGCATTTTCCCCAAAGGCGTACATAGAAACAACCATCATAAGCGCCGCGCCAACGCATACGATTGTATGCGTACGGATACCCGCTTCTTTAAAACGCATTTTTCTTTCAAAACCAATGGAGAAGCCTAATAAAACAGACAAAAGTATTCTTAACAACAAGTCCAACTCCAAGGTATAATTTATTTTTGTCGCCAATAATGACATAGCTATATTTTCTCCTTTCACCGTTATTCTTTAAATTGATATAAATATAAATCCGCATATAAACCCTTGTTTTGCAAGAGCTCTTCGTGTGTGCCGCGCTCGGTAATTTTTCCTTCGCCGAGCACCAAAATTTCATCGGCGTTTTTCACGGTGGATAATCTATGCGCCACGACAATGGTCGTTCTGCCTTGCGAAAGCTCGGCAAGCGCGTTTTGGATTTGCATTTCCGTCATGTTATCCAGCGCACTAGTTGCTTCGTCCAAAATAAGAATGGGCGGATTTTTTAAGAAAGCGCGCGCAATCGAAATGCGCTGTTTTTGTCCGCCGGACAATTTAATACCCCGCTCGCCCACTTCGGTATCATACCCATCGGGCAAGCCCATAACGTAATCGTGAATATTTGCGCGCTTTGCCGACATAATCATTTCTTCTTCCGACTTATTCGGCGCGCCGTACATAATATTATCCCTTACGCTCCCTGCGAATAAAAATACGTCCTGGGCAACGACCGAAATTTTATCACGTAAACACGTAGACGAAACGTTGTTAATATCCGTCCCGCCGATAGAAATTACCCCTTCGCCTCGCAAATAAAATCTCGGCAATAAATGACATATCGTCGTTTTACCACCACCAGACGCGCCAACAAGCGCAAGTGTTTTGCCTTTCGCAATGGTAAAGCTGACATTCTTTAAAACTTCTGCGTCCTTTTGTCCCGTCTCGCCATACCCAAAACTTACGTTATCAAAAACAATATCTCCGTCTAAATCGGAATAGATGGGATTTTCAGGTTCATATTCCGGCTTCGTATCCATAAGCGTACAAAAGCGATTAAAACCCGTCATCCCGTCTTGAATTTGTTCAAACAAGTTAATCAACGTTCTTATCGGCGTCAACAGCATACTGATAAACAAAATAAAAGCTGTAAAATCCGCAACGTCTATACCTGTTTTATCTCCGTAATAACAAAGCAGTCCCCCGCTGAGCAAGGCGAGTAAATATAAAAAATCGTTAAACAAGCCCATCCCTGCGTGGAAAACACCCATCACGCGATAAGCGCCCGAACGCGCTTTTTTAAAATTGCCGTTTACTCTGTCAAATTTCGCGCGTTCTTTTGCGCCTGCGTTATACGCCTTTGCAACGCGTATGCCTGCGACCGAAGATTCGATTTCCGCGTTTAATTCCGCAACTTCCGCTCTTGATTTGTCAAAAGCTTGGCTCATTTTTACACGTGCTTTTGCCGCGAATAAAATCATAAGCGGTACGTATAAAAGCACGATAAGCGCCATAATCGGATGTATGAAATACAGCATCAACAACGCGCCGACAATGGATAAAAAGGAATTAAAAACGTCTTCGGGACCGTGATGCGCGAGCTCGGATACTTCAAACAAATCGTTGATAATACGGGACATAATATTCCCCGTTTTGTTTTCATCGAAAAAGGAAAACGGCAACGTTTGAATATGCCCAAACAAAGCCTTGCGCATATCCCCTTGTATTCTTACGCCAAGCACATGTCCCCAATAGCCTACTACGTAATTTAAGATCCCTTTTAATAGATAAATGCAAGCAAGAACGACTGCCCAAATAAGTAAAAATTGCAAATTTTTATTAGGCACATAGTCGTTCATAATTTGACGAGCTATCATAGGGTAAAACATATTGCAAATAGATATGATAAAAGAACAAATCAAATCTATGGCAAATAATTTTTTATATGGTTTATAATATGCAAAAAAACGTTTTAACTTTCTCATTTTTTCAACCTATGTATTCGATTATAATATTATATCATACTTTTTATAAAAAATCAACCCTTATTTTTTTAAATTAGGGGTAAAGGCAAAAACATTTCGATTTCTTCAAACTTTTTTTCAAAAAATAGCCCTTTTCGGCTTGACATTTGTCTATTTATTCTCTATAATATCATAGTAATCGTTAAATGCTGCTATGGCTCAGTTGGTAGAGCGCGTCCTTGGTAAGGACGAGGTCGCCGGTTCAAATCCGGCTAGTAGCTCCATCATCGGTCTATAAGATAGCCTTATAGGCCGATTTGTTTATTTTGGAGAAATGTATATGATACGCAAAGCCCATCAAAACGATATCCCTTCCTTATTACGTTTATTGAGCCAAGTTTTAAGCATCCACGCGAACGGTCGGCCCGATATTTTTAAAAGCGGAACGACAAAGTATACGAACGATGAGTTATTATCGATTCTTAAAAATGATACCACTCCTATTTTTGTCGCTACGGACGAAACGGGCGCGGTTCGGGGCTATGCATTTTGTCAGCGTATAGAAATCAAGAGCGACAATATTTTACAAGACTTGTCCTATATGTATATCGACGACCTTTGCGTAGATGAACATTACCGCAGAACGGGCATTGGCGCGGCTTTATATGAATACGTAGTTGAACAAGCCAAAGCGCTTGGCTGTCATAGTATTCGTTTAAACGTGTGGAATTTAAATCAGTCGGCTTTGCATTTTTATGAAAAACACGGTTTGCAAGCTTTAAAAACAACTATGGAATATAAAATTTAAACCTTCCCCGATTGGGGAAGGTTTATTTTTTTGCTTATTTCGCGTATTCAACACCGCGGAATTCACGGATAACATTGACTTTGATTTGACCTGGATATTCAAGCTCCGTTTCAATCTTCTTCGCGATATCCTTCGCAAGGAACAATGCCTGCGCGTCATCGATTTGATCGGGTTTCACGATAACGCGAACTTCGCGACCCGCTTGGATTGCGTAGCTCTTTTCGACGCCGTTAAAGCTAGACGAAATCTCTTCCAGTCTTTCCAAGCGTTTTACGTAGTTCGAACCCATTTCACGTCTTGCGCCGGGACGCGCGCCGGAAATAGCGTCGGCTGCTTGGATAAGTACGGCTTCAATCGTTTTCGGTTCTACGTCGCCGTGGTGCGCCATAATCGCGTTGACGATATTCGCGTTTTCTTTGTACTTCTTCGCCAAGTCTGCGCCGATTTGGATATGCGTACCTTCTTGTTCTTGGTCAACTGCCTTACCGATATCGTGCAACAAGCCTGCGCGTTTAGCAAAGTTTACATCCAAGCCAAGCTCTGCCGCCATTTGACCTGCGAGCATAGAAACTTCGACCGAATGCTTATAAACGTTTTGACCGTAACTCGTTCTAAACTTCAAACGACCGATAAGCTTGATAAGTTCGGGATGCAACCCAAAAATACCTGCTTCAAACACCGCCGCTTCCCCTGCTTCTTTGATTTGCATATCCATTTCACGGGTAACTTTATCCACCGTTTCTTCAATACGCGCTGGATGGATTCTACCGTCGTTGATAAGCTTTTCCAAAGAAAGACGGGCAATTTCACGTCTTACGGGGTCAAAGCCCGATAAAATGACAACTTCGGGCGTATCGTCAATGATAAGCTCGATACCCGTAGCGTTTTCAAGCGCGCGGATATTTCTACCTTCGCGGCCGATGATACGAGCCTTCATATCGTCGTTGGGAAGGGGGACGACGGATACGGTGATTTCCGAAGTTTGGTCAGCCGCACATTTTTGAATAGCCAAAGAAATGATTTTCTTTGCGTTCATATCCGCTTCGTCTTTGGCTTGCTGTTCCATATTACGGACTTGAATAGCAATATCGTGACGAGTACTGTCCAAAATTTCTTCCGTCAAAAGCTTTTTCGCTTCTTCCCTGGAAAGTTGGGACACCTTTTCAAGTTCTTGCACCATAAGTTCGTGCTGCGAGTTGAGTTTTTGTTGCAAAACTTCAATTTCGCCTTCTTTCTTGATAAGGTTTTCCTTTTGTTGTTCGAGAGCTTCCGTCTTTTTGTCAAGCGCGTCTTCTTTTTGCGTCAAGCGTTGTTCCATACGTTGAATTTCCGCTTTCTTTTCTTTTGTGTCGCGCTCAAATTCGTTTCTTAATTTTAAATCCTGTTCCTTTGCTTCCAACAACGCTTCTTTCAAAGCACGTTTGCTTTCTTCCTTTCCGTTTGCTCGAATAAGCTCGGCTTCCGTTTCCGCATCCGTAATAATTTTTTGAATTCTTTGTTTTGCGGAACCCACTTTCTTATCGGTCGACACTTTATAAGCCAAAATACCGATAACCAAGCCAAGAGCTACGGCGCCAGCAGCAATACCGATTGCTACCCCCGTAGATACTGAAGAGAGAAACAGGACGCTCAAATTAACGTTATGCATTATTGTGCCTCCTGTAAAATTTAAATTGATAAAACCATTATTTCAACAGATTTTGCATAAAATCCGACTTATAATTTTTTCTATCAAATCTATTTTACAATATATTTTTAAAAAAGTCAATTGTTTGACTAAAAATAGTTTTGCACAAAGGCAATTTATTTACAAAAAAAGGAAACGCAACGTTTCCTTTTTTCTTCATACTTATTCTTCAATTCCTTCTTCCATCTTGCCGTTTGCAGCGTCGCGGATTTTTTGTTCGATTTCAGCCTTAATTTCAGGATTTTCTCTTAAATACATACGCAATTTTTCTCTACCTTGCGCGATTTTATTCCCTTGATAGCTGAAAAACGAGCCGCTCTTTCCGATAATATCAAACTGAACGCCCATGTCCATAATACAGCCTTCTTGTGAAATACCTTCGCCGAATACGATATCAAATTCCGCTTGACGGAAAGGGGGCGCGAGCTTGTTCTTTACAACCTTAGCCTTCGTTCTATTTCCCATAGCGCCGTCAGCGTCCTTCAACGTATCCGTTTTACGGATATCCAAACGCATACTTGCATAGAATTTAAGTGCTTTACCGCCGGGTGTCGTTTCGGGGTTACCAAACATAACGCCTACTTTTTCACGGAGCTGGTTGATAAAGATTACGCAGGTTTTCGACTTGTTGACGATAGCCGTCAATTTACGAAGCGCCTGCGACATCAAACGCGCTTGCAAGCCAACGTGCGTATCCCCCATATCCCCTTCAATTTCCGCCTTCGGCGTCAAAGCCGCAACCGAGTCGATTACGATAATATCCACCGCCGAGCTTCTCACCAACGCGTCGGTAATATCGAGCGCCTGTTCGCCCGTGTCAGGTTGCGAAACGTACAAATCGTCAAGATTTACCCCCAACTTCTTCGCGTAAACAGGGTCAAGCGCGTGTTCCGCGTCAATAAACGCCGCTACGCCGCCCATTTTTTGCGCTTCCGCAATCGCGTGCAACGCAACCGTGGTTTTACCCGAAGATTCAGGTCCGTAAATTTCGATAATTCTACCGCGCGGAAAACCGCCGATACCGAGCGCCAAGTCCAAAGTAAGACAACCGGAAGGAATTACTTCAATTTCCGTTTGCCCCGCTTCATCGCCAAGGCGCATAATCGAGCCTTTCCCGTATTGCTTTTCAATTTGCAATAAAACGGCGTCTAAAGCTTTCATTTTTTCCGTGTTTTTTTCGTTTGCCATATATATATTCTCCTATTATTTTTTCTCCGTTATTATAAATCTTTCAACTGTTTATACGCAAAAAACAGCGCGTAATTTATCGCCTTTTCCGCAATTTCTTTTCTATCCCCGTCAAACACGTAACGATAGACGCGAATACGCTCCTTCGTCCCTACCGCGATGTAGCAAAGCCCTACGGGTAACATAGAACGATCGGACTTGGGTCCAGCCAACCCCGTTGTTGCAATCGCCAAATCGCAATTCCCCGTCGATAAAAGCCCGCGCGCCATTTCATAAGCCGTTTGATCGGATACCGCGCCTTGCGTTTTTAACGTATATTCCGCAACGCCCAAACGTTGCATTTTCGATTTTTCATCGTAGGTATTTAACCCTTCAAAGTACACTTGGCTTGCGCCCGAAACGGAAGTAATACGTTTGGCTACGCCACCGCCCGTAAAGGATTCGGCTACGCTTATTTTTTTGCGGCGAACCTTTAAAGCATTGACGAGTTGTTCTTCCAAGGTAACGTCGTTTACAGCGTAAACCGTATCCGCCAATCCTTCCATAAAAATACGCAAAACGTTATCGGATAGCATTTTAGAAACTCTATCATCATAAAGGATTTGCAAAATGTCTTCGTCATATTTACGAGTACGGAAAAAAGCTATTTTATCCGCGCAAAGCTGACGAGCCTGCACCAAAAGCGCTTGTATACGCTCTTCGTTTACGCCAACGCATCGTAAAGTAATCGCTTCTTTACGAACCCCACTTTTTTTCTGCAAATAAGCGATACAAACGTTTTGTACAAAGCCTACGCCCGTTTCCGTTTCATCGGAAGATAAAAGCATCAACGAGCAATTTCCATCAAAATATACGCCTGCCGCGCCAAAAGAGTTTTGCAAAGCGCTTTCAGGAAAGGACTCCGCAATATACCGCTTTACAATCGGCAAAGCCGTCTTATCCGCCAAAAGCAAAATATTATCCGCGCATTTTTTTAATTCGGCAACACTTTCTTGTATATGCTTTGCGTCATCTTGTAAAAGAATACGCGCTTCGTCGAATGCATAACCAGCCAAGAAAAAAGCATCCAAAACCCGCGCCGCATTAGCGTCGCTCAAAGTCACCTTTTTCTTCAAAATTATGCACGCATTTTTCATGGATAAGCCCCAATTACGCGGTTTTCAAAACCGCTTTGTTCTTCACTACGTAGGAAATCCCCGACCAAATGGTTAAAATCGTAGCGATAGCAAACAACGCCAAACCCGTCCACGCAAGGATAAGCTGGGCTTTGCCCGTTAAGTCAACCGCCACCATCAAAACGACCAAGCTGACGTCTTGGAAGGTCGTTTTATACTTACCAAGCATATCGGCCGCCATCACAACGCCGCTCGTTGCTGCAATTTGGCGGAAAGCGCTGATAATCAGTTCTCTCGCCATAATAATACAAACGCACACCGTCATTGCAATATATAAACTGTTGGCTAAATCGCCGAAGATACCAAACAGACCGCTTTGTAAGGTAAGCAATACGAGCATTGCCGTGGAAACAAGCACCTTATCGGCAATCGGGTCTAAAAATTTACCAAGGTTTGTAACAAGCTTATATTTTCTTGCAATATACCCGTCGATAAAGTCGGTGCACGCAGCCAACGCAAACACCGCCGCAGCAATGATGTAATTATACGGCAAAATTCCGTCCAAGAAAAATACCGCCACAAAAACGGGAATCATAAAAATTCGCGTTAACGTAATTTTATTAGGTAAGTTCATATCTCTCCATCTCCTTCGTAATCTTCCGTGTGTCCATATAAATCATAACTGTCGTTATCAGTTATTTGCACTTTATAATATTCGCCTTGCATAGCATTGCCAGCGTTAAAATATATCTTGCCGTCAATATCGGGCGCGTTGAAATATGCTCTGCCTATAAAGCAGCTCTTTTCGTAATCAATTCCATCGCAAAGCACTTCGATTTCCTGCCCGACGAATTGCTGTAATAAATTATAGGCAATCTTTTTTTGCGTTTCGTATAATTTACGGACGCGGCGAGCTTTCGTAGCGTGATGCAAATGCCCTTTTAAGCGATACGCTCCCGTGTCGGGTTCTTTGGAATAGGCGAAAAATCCGCAGTTGAAAAATTGTGCTTCCTGCAAAAAGCTTTGCATTTGCAAAAATTCTTCTTCCGTTTCCGTAGGAAAGCCCGAAATAAAGGTCGAGCGAACGGCAATTCCCGGGATTTCTTGCCGCAGCTTTTTCAAAAGCTGCAAATACCCTTCCCGCGTGCCTTTGCGGTTCATAAGCTTTAATACTCTGTTTTCTGAATGCTGTAAAGGAATATCGATATATTTTAATATCTTGTCGTTATTGGCTATCTCGGCAATCAGCGCGTCGTTGATTACGTCGGGATAGCAATACAAAAGACGAATTTTTTGGATATTTTCTAATTTCGAAAGCGCCTGCAACAACGCTACAAAGCGATTTTCTCCGTATAAATCTTCCCCATATCTTGTAGAGTCCTGCGCCACGATGATAAGTTCAGCCGTTTCGCCAAGTGCTTCCGCTTCGCGCAAAAGTTCTTCCATCGGATAGGAACGGTATTTACCGCGAATTTTAGGAATTAAACAATACGTGCAATGATTATAACATCCGTCTGCAATTTTTAAATATGCGTAATGCTCGTCCGTGGTTAAAACCCTATCGTGTATATACCCGTCCTTGCCTTGTCCCACAAAATTTTGCCTTTGGTCGTTTTTATAGGAGTTTTCCAAAGCTTCAAACAGCTTTTCATAATCCTGTATCCCTAAAAAGACGTCTACTTCTTCCAAGGGCTCGTAAAGTTCATCGATAAACTTTTGCGGTAAACACCCCGTCACAACAAGTTTTTCCAAATTTTTTGTTTTATACTCAGCGCATTCTAAAATGGCGTCAATCGCTTCCTTTCTCGCCGATTGCAAAAACGCGCAGGTATTGATAATGACAATTTGCGCTTTGTTTAAATCGTCCGTAGTGTTATAACCGTGCGACTTAATTAAGCCCAACATTTTTTCGGTATCCACGCGGTTTTTATCACAACCGAGCGAGATTACGCCAAATAATTTTTCCGTTAACATAGTCTTACCATTCTCGCGCGCCCAAATATTGAGCGCGCGTCAAATTTTTCTTATAAAGGCCCGTATTTGCTTTCAAATTCTTCTTTGGTGATAAGCACTTTACGCGCTTTTGCACCATCGAAAGGCGAAATGTAGCCCATTTCTTCCATCCATTCTACAATTTTCCCCGCGCGGTTGTATCCTGCGGAGCATTTGCGCTGAATCATAGAAATAGACGCGCTGCCCGAAAGAATGACGTGACGGAGCGCTTCGATATTCATCGGGTCGAACTCTTTTTCATTGCCGCCCGCCGCGCCGCCAACGTCGCCGCCTGCCGAACCGCCGCGAGAATTGATAAACGCCGTTGCTTCTTCATCGTAATACGCTTCGTTGTTATTCTTGATAAAGTTGACGACTTTTTGCGATTCTTCAGGGGAAATGAACGCGCTTTGTACACGCGCAGGCGCTGCGAGCCCGGGCATTGTATAAAGGAAGTCCCCTTTACCAAGCAATTTTTGCGCGCCCGATTGATCGAGAATAACGCGAGAGTCCACATCGCTGGCTACGTAGAATGCAACGCGGGTAGGCAAGTTGCTCTTGATAACGCCCGTAATTACGTCCGTAGAAGGACGTTGCGTTGCAACAATCAAATGTATCCCTGCCGCGCGAGCTTTTTGCGTAAGGTTTTGGATTCTGTCTTCCATTTCCTTTTTCGCCGCAAGCATCAAATCGGCAAGCTCGTCAATAATAATTACGATTTTGGGAAGTCTGTCTTTCTTTTCGACCTGTTCGTTGTACTGATCGAGATTGACAACGTACGTTCCCGCTCTACTCATTTGTTCAAAGAGTGTATAACGGCGGTTCATTTCGCCAATCGCCCAATTTAAGCTTTGTACCGTCTTGCCTACGTCGGTGATGATTTCATTAATCATCAAATGGGGTAAGTTATTATAAAGTACAAATTCCGTCTTTTTGGGGTCAATCAAAATTAAACGCAGTTCTTCGGGTGAATACTTATAAATCAAGCTGATAATAAGCGCGCCAAGGAAGACGCTTTTACCCGAACCGGACGAACCTGCAACAAGCAAGTGGATCATCTTGGTGATATCGCCGTAAATCTTCTTGTTTGCAACGTCTTTACCCATTGTAAACATCAACGAAGAAGATTTTGCATTGACAAAAGTGTTACCCGAAAGCATACAACCAAGCTGTACAAATTGACGTTCCTTGTTAGGCACTTCTATGCTGACAACCCCGTCTTCGTAGTTGGGATATACGTTTACCCCGCTTGAACGAAGACTGATTGCAATAGATTCGTCCAAAGCAACGACTTTTTTGGGAGAAATATGTCTGGGAATGGTTACGTTATAACGGGTAACGGTAGGCCCAAACGTAACGGAAGCAATCGAAGCGCCTGTCACTTTAAAATCTTCCAAGGTAGAAATAATATCTTGCTTGGTTTGTTCTACTTCCATTTGATTCGCCGTGGGTTCAATATCCCTGCAATCAAAATCATCCAAAGGCACTTTTACATAGGGACGAATCACGCGGGGCTTTTTGGGTGCGGGCGCAGGCGCGGGCTCTTCCACCGCTTTCGGTTCTTCGCGCGTAGTGGAAACAGTCGGCGTATCAAAAGGACTGACAAAGTCCACTTCACGGGTATTCCTACTTAAAAAATC
>JBGVRC010000105.1:0-5114 GCA_045128055.1 Candidatus Scatosoma sp.
ATCAAAGGATAATATACGTCTTTTAACACGCTACCTTTTCTTTTATCCCCGTCTACTTCAAATACTTGTGTTTTGTCAATAAGCTTTACGTAATCAAAGTCCGCAAATCCGTCCTTTAAAAGCTTTTCCGAACGCGCGTACATATCAGCGCAATTCAGAACGGAGCAAACCAAGGTCATTTCCCCTTTCGTTGCGGCGGAAACCAAACATCTACCCGCTTCTTTTGTATATCCCGTTTTCACCCCGACGCAATCCGAGTATTCAAATAACAGCTTGTTTTTATTCTTCCAACCGCAAGGCTCGTAATACCGCGTAGCAACAATTTGACAAAAAATGGGATTTTGTAATGCATAACAGGTAATCGCCGTCAAATCTTGCGCCGTCGTATAATGCCCGTTTGCGGGTAAACCGTGCGGATTTTTAAATTGCGTAGCAAGCGCCCCTGCTTTTTGCGCAGTATCATTCATTTTCGCGCAAAAATCCGCCGTTGAGCCCGCGCAATGCATAGCAAGCGCCGTTGCGCAATCGTTTCCCGAACGGAGCATTAAACCGTATAATAAATCTTCTACGGTATACTCGTCATTCGCCTTTAAATATACCGACGAACCTTCCACGCCTTCCGCTTCCTGCGGAATAACAACCTTTTCTTGGATATTGCTACAAGCTTCTAAAACGGTAATCGCCGTAGCAATTTTCGTCGTACTTGCCATAGGCAAACGCATATCTCCGTTTGCTTGATATAAAATGCGGCGGCTGTTTTTTTCCATAACACACTCCGCTTTCCCTTCGTTTGCTATTGCTACGGAGTTTTGCGCCTGTGCCATATCTACCTTTTTTTTCATAGTCGTAAAAGGTGAAAAAATCGTTAAGGTATATAAAATACCCGCAAACCATACTTTTCTCATTTATCTTTCGCTACGACGTCGTGTAAAATTTCGCCTGCTCGTTCGATTAAATTGTCAAGTGGCTCGTCCGTAATCCGTAAAATGCGACAATTTGTTCCGTCGTCAATCAAAAAACCCATAGGTTTCATACTAACCACAGCGCCGCTGCCGCCTGCAAACGGAAAAACATCCGTTTCTTTAACAATTTTTACGTCCCCGTATTCGCCGCCCCCTGAAAGATTACCAAACGTCACTTTTGAAAAAGGTATAATTTGAAATCCGCTTATCGTCGTAATCGGTTTGCCCATAATCATATTAACGTCTGCAAGCGAATCGAGCTGTTCGAGTGAAAAATGAATTAAATTGTTGATTTTTTCGTGCTTTTCCGCCATAATCCTTTTAATCTCTCCTTAATATAAGTAAAAATGTTTTTTAGTATGATAAACATAGTAAATTTCATAATCAAAGATGCGGAAATGCGTAATACGTCCCCATCAGATAACCATACATTGGTTTCCAAATTATCCTTATCCCCGCCTTGGGTGAAAAAATAGATACGAAAAACCGTATACGCTAAGGCAATCGGCGCAAGATACTCCGCTCCCGTCTCCGTTGTTAAATGAAAAGTGTGAAGTCGAAAGGATCGCATAAAGGAAAAGCGTTTTCTTTCTGTATTGACTTGGGAATACGGCAACAACAAAGCTTTCTTTTTGCTGATATGAACGGCAAATCCCCCTTTATAAGTGGCTATATAACCGCCGATTATTTTAAGAAAAGAAAAAAGATAAACGGCAAAGCAAAATTTTTTTCGGTTCATATCGTAATGCGCGATTATTTTTAAGGAAATGGGAACAAACAACAACGCTATTGCGATTATCATTAAAGCAAAAAAGAAAAACGATCTACCCATACACTCAATATGGGTAGATCGTTTTTTTTTATGTAATTTTATTATTGTATTTTGATAATTCCGTCTTCAATATCCTTTAAGAAATCAGGCAGCTCAAAGCCATCTGCGTTGGGCTTTTCTGCTTCCAAAGCTTCATCCCCGTCCGTTTCACTTGCAAATTCGGGGTCGTTGTCAGGATCATAAACGTCCTTTTCATACAAATAATTACTGCTCGCTGCTTCCGATACGGCGGTAAGCTCTGCAATTTTTTGCATCAACGCTTCATAATCAGGCAATTCCGAAAGATTTTTTAATTTAAATCTCTTTAAGAAATTATCCGTCGTAGCATATAAAATAGGCTTACCGGGAGAATCCTTACGTCCGCAAGGCTCTATCATTTCCAAGCTCAATAACGTAGAGATGGCGTAATCGCAGCTTCTACCTTCACGTACGTTTTCAAGCTCTGTACGGGTAATGGGCTGTTTATACGCGATAATTGCCGCGCATTCAAGAATGGTTTGCGTAAATTCCTTTTCACGGATAGGCATCAAAACAGACGCGACCATTTCTTTGTAGTCGGGGTTGGTTGCAAGTTGTAATTTATGATTAAAATGCAACAAACGAATACCGCATTCGTCCACGTATTTTTTTTCTAATTGGCGGATAGCCGTATCCATATCGCGTTTGTTTACGTCTAATTTTTCGCGCAAAAATTCGATGGATACCGCGTCGCCTGCCGCAAAAAGAATAGACTCAATTATATTCGTCAATTTCTCCAATTTCTTCGTCCTCTCTTCTGTTGGGATTATTTCTAATCGTAATGGAAGCGAAAAGCGCTTCCTGTTCTACGATAATAAATTGATGTTTTAAAAGCTCTAACAAAGCCTGGAATGTAGTTACAATTTCAGGCGTAGATGAGTCGCCTTGGAACAATTCTTCAAACTGCATTTTTTCCGTATGTACGATACGTTCGCGAATATGTTTAATCTTATCGCGAACCGTGTAGACGTCCTTGGGGATTTCACGCGCGGTAGGCTTGTTTTTGCGTTGACTTTCCAAGCGCAAGAGCATCTTGGTAAACGCCTTCATCAAGCCGTCCAACGTCAAGTCCTTATACTGAACTTGAAAGCCCGTCAAATCCTTATCAGGTTGTTTAAAGAAATATCCTACGGTTTCCCTTTCGCGCAGCTTTTCCGCTTCTTCTTTAATCATTTGATATTCTTCCAAAGCCGCAATAAGCTCTTGTTCGGGATCGTCATTTTCGTCGTAATAATCATCAAATCCGTCGTCTGGAGGCGGCAATAAGCTACGCGCCTTAATATCGATAATCGTCGCGGCGATGTTTAAATATTCGCTCGCTTTGTCCAAATCAATATACGGTAAACCTTTCATATATGAAAGGAATTGTTCGGTAACTTGCGAAACGAAAATATCTTTAATTTCAATTTCTTCTTGCTTAATAAGATGCAACAAGAGATCCAAAGGGCCTTCGAAATTATCTAAAACCGTGGTATAGTCCACTTCGGTTTCGAAATTTTTGACCGAATCAACGGTTAATTTCTCTTTTTCCTGCTCCATTTTTACTCCTTATAACACAAAAGTCAGCGGCACGCCGCAAAGCCCAAAAATCCAATTCCAAAACAATGTAATCGGCTTACCGAATACTCCGCGAGCAAAGCGCAAAACATAACCAAGAACGTCTACTACGTACAAATACGGGATTCTGCCCGCAATAAAATGCACAAATATCAAACCAAGCAAAATATAATACCCGTAACGACGTAAAAACCAATACAACTTACTTCTATGTGAAGACAAAGCGTCTACCATTCTAAATCCATCCAACGGATAGAACGGCAAAAGATTAAAAATACAAAAGCTTAATGAATAGACGACTAAACTCCAAAAGAAAGTATAGACAAAGTAGTATGCGTACGTACCGCTCAATTTTGGCAATACATAGACGTAGACCAAACCGAATATCGGACAAAATAAAAACGCCGAAAAATAATTGACAATAATCCCTGCCGCCGAAGTCCAAAAAGAACCGCTGCGATATTTTCTAAAATTATAGGGATTGACGGGTACAGGCTTTGCCCAGCCAAACCCTGCCAAGGCAAACATTAAAATGCCGAATGGATCAAAATGTTTTATAGGATTGAGCGTCATTCTACCTGCAAATTTTGCCGTTGGATCTCCGCACTTATACGCAACGAACGCGTGCGCAAATTCGTGCAAGGTAATCACCAACATAACCGCCAAAAAACTGGCTAAAAGCTGAACAATATATTCCATGATAAAGATTATAGCACTTCTTGGTGAAAATTGCAAGTCTATATTATGAAAAATATGTCGTTTTTAGACTTATTTTCCCTTTTTGAGCAATCTTTTCGGAATCACGTCATTGCGCACTATGTCCGCATACGTTTGCGGTTTGACAATATATTCCGCTTGTTCGTCCTTCACCAAAATGCAGGGCGGAATTTTATTTCGATTGTAGTTCATCGCCATTGAATAGTTATAAGCGCCCGTAGATAAAACAGCTATTATATCCCCTTCTTGCGCTTTTGGCAGTTGCACGTTGACGGCAATTAAATCCCCGCTTTCGCAACACTTCCCCGCGATAGAAACCACTTCCGTCGCTTCTTCGTTTGCGCGATTTGCGAGCACGGGCGTATATTTCGATTCATACAAGGCATATCTGGGATTATCAAACATACCGCCATCCACAGCGAGATATTTTCTTACTCCCGGAATATCTTTGATTGCGCCAATCGTGTACAGCGTAATGCCTGCTTCGCCGATAATAGAACGACCAGGCTCTAATAAAAGGTACGGTAATTCCATCGAATATTCCCGCGATTTGTCTTTTACGGCTTGAATTAAGGCTTCTAAATACTCTGCATATCCTTCGGGGGGAATTTTTCTATCTTCGTCTGTATACCAAATCCCAAAGCCACCGCCAATGTTTAAGGTTTTTAAGAGAAAACCCAACTTTTTTTTCATTTTCGCGGCAAAATTCACCACTTTTTCCACCGCCAAAACAAAGGACTGCTTTTCAAAAATTTGCGAACCGATATGACAATGATACCCTTCCATACAAACGTTGGATTTCGTCATCGCATAGGCGGTAATCTTTTCGGCTGTTCCGTCCGTGATAGAAAAGCCGAATTTACTATCTGTCGTAGCGGTTTGCACAAAAGCGTGCGTATGCGCTTCTACGCCCGGATTGATACGAATTAAAATTCTTTGACAAATCCCACGCTTTTTGGCTTCGGCGTCAATTTTATCAATTTCCGAATACGCGTCCGCAACAATACAACCGATGCCCGCGTCCAACG
>JBGVRC010000106.1:0-3524 GCA_045128055.1 Candidatus Scatosoma sp.
TTGTTACCAGCCCGGTCAAGCTACCATCGCGCAACGCAACAAAAATTCCATCGCTTACCGCCCGCCCGTCCTGCAACGGGTTTTCGGTAACTTCCGCGTCTTGCGAATGGTTTTCGTTCAAAATTAAATCCAGTTTTACCGCGCCCACGGAATAGCCTTCTTTGCGGTAAAAGAGGCAAGTGTGGGTCGGCAAATCCTTCGAGCCAATTATTGCGTTTGCAATGGCACCCAATACGCTAATCATATCGCCCCCAAGGTAAGCTCGCGGAGCTTAACGTTAAACGCCGCGTCAAACGCTTGTCGCGAAAGCGCGGTAATGTCAAACGGCGGCTTTTCCTTTGCCTTTGTGTTTTTGGTTGTTGCCTTTGTGTTTTCCTTAATGGATTTTTCAAGTTCGGCAAAAGCCTTCTTTAAATCTTCGGTGTTCCCGTTCATTGCCGGGGTTTTAACCATGCCGGGCTTAATTTCAAATTCCGTCCCGGTTATGTCTTTATAAACTTCCTGCAATGCGTGTACAAAGGAGGCGTTTCGGTTTACATCAAGTTGAGCCCCTGCCAGTTCTTGAGCCGCCTTGCGCCCGGCATCGCCGCCCTCACTTGCTATTTCCTGCAAGCGCTTGACCCTCGCCTTGCACCCTTCTTGCTGCTCCACTTGTTCGCGCACAACTTGCTCGCGGGTTTTGCCGCCGCGCATACTTTGGTCTAAAAATTGCTTTGCATACGTCTTTTGTTCTTCGGTTGCCTTTTTACGCGCCCGGTTTTCTAGCCAGTTATAAGCCTCCACAAAACCTTCAATCGCCATAAGTGCCAGCCCAATCGGTCCAAGCGCCGTTTTGATTGCGAGCCCCATTGACTTTGCACCAGTTACGGCAAAGTTGCGGAAACTGGTAAAGGAAAGCGTCATGCCCCTAAATGCCGAAAGCCCGGCTTCCGAAGCCCTTGCAAACGCCGTTAAAAGCGTTTTTTGCAAATCGCGGGTTGCAAAGGCGACCACCAAAATAGAAAGGCGGCGAACCCATGTAACAACGCTATCAAACGGAATAGAGCTTATTGCAACGGCAAAGGAGCGCACGCTGTCAACAATGGGCGTCCAATCAAACGCAATAAGCATATCGGTCGCGCTTTTCATTAGCGGCAAAAAGGCTTCCGCCATGCGCTGCAACGCGGTCACAAAGTTATCCTTTAGGGTGCTAATTTTGCCCTCTAAAGTTTGGCTTCGCTTTTCCAAGCCGCCATAAAACAAGCCGCCCGCGCTGGTTGCGCTTTTGAATGCCAAAGTAACCATGTCGGCGGAAATGGCGCCTTTTTCCATTGCCGTCTTTAGGTCTGCAACCGACATTCCCGTTTGCTTGGAAATTTCGGTTAGCGGGTTAAAGCCTTGATTTATGAGCTGGAGCAAGTCCTGACCCATAAGCCGCCCGGTGCTTTGAATTTGCCCAAACACCAGCGCGAGCCCGTTTAGCTTGTTTTGGTCGCCCATGCTAACGTCGCCCAACATTTTAAGCGTGGGCAAAACCTTTTCGCTTTCTATGCCGAACTGCATGAGCGTTTTTGCGGCGCCGGAAAGCCCAATTTTGTCAAACGGGGTCGCTTTGGCAAAATCGGCAATGCCAGCCAAAAGGGAGCTCGCCTTTTCGGCGCTGCCAGCCATAACCTCGAAATCCGTTGTAAGGTTTTCGATAGTCATTGCCGCTTCTACCCCGGTTTTAGCAAGGGCAACAAACCCGGCTCCAAGGGCAAGCCCGCCGACCCATTTTTTAAAGCCGGAAAGCGCCGTTTTAGCCTTGTCTATTCCCTTGGGGTCAACTTGGAACCCAAGCCGTGTAAAAAGTTCTTCAATAACCATTATTTACGTTCCCCCGGCTTTGCCATTTGTGCCGCGTGGTATGCATCGGCGGCGGCTTCGTGGTCTTGCCTCATGTCCAAAATTGCGTTTACATGGCGTATATCGTCCAAGTCCCAATTTTCAATTTCGGTTAAAGGCAAGTGTAAATCAACAACGAGGCGCAAAATTGCCCAACGGCTTCCCACCGCCGGGTCAAGTTCGCCTAAATTGCCAATTTCGGACCATGTTTTGTCGGTGTGCTTGCGGCTTCGCTTGAGGTATCGGTTTTCGCCATTTGCAACCCAAAGCGAGCCGCCAACTTGAAAGGGGCTAATTTGTTGTACTTCCAACTTTCAAGCACAATTTCGTACATTGCGTCCAGCTCGCCAACAAACAAGGCGTCAATTTCGGCGGCGCTATTAACTTCCATCGGCGCAACGCCCGGCGCGGTAATTGTGCAGCCTTTAAGGCTGTCCACCACCAGCGCGGTCGCAACGTCGCCCGGCAATGTTGCCAGCGTTGTCGAAATTGTGTCAAGCACCTTTTCAAGATTTACATCGGCTTTAAGGTTTGCAAGGTCAATGCTCTTCAAAAGCGGTGCAACAATGGCACCAACGCGCAAGGCAAGTTCGAACGCCTTTGTTGCCGGGAGCGGGCGAAAGCGCACGCTAAAACCGGAAATTTCTTTTGTGACTGGGGAAATCATGTGTTAGTTACCTCCGACAAGGTTTGCACCAATGCCAGTATCAAACGCCCATTCGCGGGAATTAAGTTCGTCGCCGTCTTCCCATTCGGGGTCCTTGCGAATCCACGCTTGCGGCGCAAAGAACAAGGTAGTTCCGAGCAAATCCTTAATAGTAAGCGGGAAAACACCAGCATTTGTCGCAATGTCGGCGGCAAGTGCAGCGGCGAGTTCTTGGTTGGTGCTTGAAGTCTGCTGCAACGTAAGGGAAACGTCGAAGTCGCCTTGGTTGCGGTTAATGCGTTCAATGTCGCCGCCCGCGCCCTTGCTTTTTGCAAATGCGTCGCCGGAGCGGTTTACACGCACAAAGGTTCCTTCGGCGTAACCGCTAATCGCAATAACGCCCCAAGTAATCACGACCATTTTGGGGTCGAAAGTTTTTACGGCTGGATTAGGCATAATTTAAAACCCTCCTTTAAGTTAAACGGAAATTGTGCCGTTGATTGTGGTGCGGTGGATTGCGCCTTGATAGAGCGCGGTAAACTTAACGTCCGGCAACTTGCGGGCGAGCTTGTCGGCTTGCGGGATGTCTGCAAAGCGCGGCACCGTCACAACAATGCTGTCTTCCTGCAAAATACCCTTTGCAGCCGCTTCCTTCAAAACACCCTTTACAAGCCCTTCAATCATTGCAATTCCCGTGTCATTATACGGGATTTTGCGGTTGTTTACAAAGGCGCTATAAACGGATTCACGCAAGCGGGCTTCAATCCAGTCCGTTCCAATAATAATGTCAATCCATTCGCCGCTTGCAACCCTGCCATCCTGCATGATGTTCACGCCGCCCACGGTCGAATAATAGTTGCAGTTTTTGCCCTGCAAAATTGTTTCAACGCTGGAAACGTTGTCCGGCGTAACACCCTTCAACTTTTTAAAGTTCCAAGTGCTGGAGCCCGGTTCATACGGGAAACCCTCGCCCATCCAAGCGGCGTCCGGATAGTCCGGCTTTTCAGTTGCACCA
>JBGVRC010000107.1:0-3639 GCA_045128055.1 Candidatus Scatosoma sp.
AAATGACCACCCGTTGCCGCCAGTTGAAAGCATACCGCGATTATTTGCTTGCCATGATGCGCAAAACCGACGAAGAAATTAAGGATGAAGCAAAGGACGACGCGGTTGACTTTGCCAATAATACCGAAAAGAAGTGCGTGAAGCACGTTGGCGCGGTTACTTGCTGGGACGACGTGGAACTTACCTTTGGAACGCATTACGCGCCCATGCTTAACGGAATTGTAAGCGGCGAGGGCGGTAAGTGCAGAATTTACACCATTGAAAAAGGCGGCTGGAATATCAAGAGGCTGCACGCCGCCGTACTGGTAAAGAAAATCAAGTAATTGGGCAAGCCCGGCACCAAAGCCGCGCCGGGCTTTTTAACCACTAGCAAAAGGAATTTTAGAAATGGACCATATCAAAATTTTAAAAGACCTAAATTACCGCATTGAAACCGCCGACAAAAACGACCCGGAGCGTGAAAACGCAATACGCCTCCGTGACAAACTTTTGCAGCGTTACGGGCTTAAACTGGAAGATATTGCAGACGTGCGCAAGCGCCGCGAATTTGGGCAATACACAAAGGACGAGCGGATGATTGTTTACCAGTATTTTGTCAAGCGCCTACACACAAAGCTCGGCGAAGCCCCGTACATGGCGGGCGCCTACTCTTACGGCAAGGAAACCGCCACAAGCAAAAACAGAACGTTCGAAATAGACCTAACCGATGAAGAATACGCACTCCACGCCCCAATCGTTAAAAACCTCTTGGAAATGTATGCAAATTGCGTGAAAAAGCTCGAGGCGCAATTAAGGGAAGAAGCCAAAAAGCGCCGCGCCGCCACGCGTTACACGTTTTTTGAAAAGGCTGATTTGTTGCTGGACGAAAGCGAAACAACAAAACCCGCAAAACCCACAAAGCCATCTTTTGGGCTTGCCGATGCGTTGCGTGCAGCCCGCGACCTTGACGGGCTGGTATTTCCCGAAAACCACCTTGGGGAAGAACGAAAGTTGTTGCAGTAAAAAAGGAGGTGCAAAATGAGCGTAAAAACAACCGCCGCCCGGCTTATGGCTATTCCTTGCCGGGGACATTGGGATTATAGCCCAAACGGAAACGACTTTGATTGCGAATACCAAAATGCGACCGACATTTGCGAGAATTGCGTTTGCAACGTTGGGAATTGTTATAGCCGCCTTGAAAGCCATAGAAACACGTTTAACCCAATTACAGGAAAGCGCGTGGGCTTTAAGGTGGTAAAGCGAATTTTCGCCATTGTAAAAGGGGGTGCAAAATGAGCGAAATGAGAACTTATGAATGTTGGGTTTATGATTTAGGGTGCCGGGCGGACATGGTAAGCAAGCCCGAAGCCGATGCGGTTATTGCTGCAAAGGACACCAAAATTATTCAGCTCACGGCACTTATTGAAAATTACAATAGAATTTCCGGTGAAATTATTGACAACGCCAATCACCAAAAATATAAGCGGTGCTTGCTAATGGCGAAAATTTGCGAAAATAAACTTGGGACGGTAGTAAAACCCAAATGGTGGGATAAATGGCGCAAGCGCTGGCTCGCCATTGCCAATATATTCAAGGGGGTGCAAAAATGACGCTTTACGTTGTTGAATTTTGGGCTAACAACCCCGAACTAAAAAAGAAGCAAGTTTTCCGGCACTACTGGGAAAAGCCCGAAAGCGCCAAACGCGACAAAGAAGAGGTAATGCGCGGGCGCCATGTACACGGGGCAACGATACTCGTTTACAACTGCACTTTAGAAAAAACCATGTAAAACCCGTTTACGCCCGGCACCAAAACCGGGCTTTTGCATACATAAAAATAAATGTAAAGTTTTAGTTACACGGCAAGCAAGCACCGCCAATTTTATTTATATTTGTTGGCATGACGCTAAAACCGGGTAAAGAACAAAAGAAATACAAGCAACGCCGAAAAAAGTTGGGCGAAAAGCCGCTGCACATTGGCGACACGCTCCCGCTCCTTTCGGATGGCACCGGGCGCAACCCAACCGACATTTTTCCCGACTGGAAAAAGTTGGGCGCAACCCTTGATGAAGTTTACTTTGCCGCCGAGTACCTACTAAACGGGTTCAACTCTACCGAAGCCGCCCGGTATGTACACCCAAACGCCTCGCCCACCAGTTGGGGGTCATTTGGCTCCCAGTACCTTCGCCGCCCAATAGTACAACAACTTTTGAACGACTATACTTCGGCGTGGTTGCGTGGCAAGGCTTTTGAACTTGAGCACAACCTGATGGAAACGCTGGAGGCGCTGGCATTTTACGACGTGTCGAAATTCCTAAATCCTGACGGCTCATTAGCCTTTAAGGACTGGAAAGATTTGCCCGCCCCGTTGCGCCGTTGCGTTGAGGGTGTGGAAGTGAAGTTTTTCGGCGCCCAAGCACAACGACAGACCGTTTCGCTGCAACTGGCAAAGCGTGCGGACGCCCTAAAGGCGATTGCAAACTATGTCGCAATTATGCGCAACGGACCGCTCGCCCAAGGTGCAAGCAATGGGGCAAGCGTGAGCGCCGAGGCTGAACTGGTGCTTAATGCCGTATTTAATTCCGGGCGAAAACTGGACCGCCGTACCCCGGCGCAAATAAGGGCTGACAAGGCGCGTTCGGAGCAGGATGCGGCACCAGTACCCGCCGCCGAAGAAAACGCCGTGTCGTTTACGGGCTTGGGGTAAATCATGGCTTTTAAGTGGACGCCGGAACTTTTGTGCAGGGTGCGCGATTATCCGCACTTGCTGGGTCACATGGTAGGCAAAACAAAGCTCACCAGTTTACATTCCGATTGGATAAAACTAATTTGGGACACCCCGGCGGGCGAGCACGCAAGTTTAATGTCGCATCGTGGCGCCTACAAAACCACCGCTATCACGGAATGCGGCATTATCTACCATTTGCTTTTTCACCCCTCCGACCGAATTGCCTTAATTCGCGAAACGTACACCGAAGCGGCGAAAACGCTGGACACCATTAAAAAGTACATGGAAAGCCCGGCAATAAAATCGCTCTTCACGTATGCCCATCAAGGCGTCGAACCAAAGGCAACCAAAAGCCCGGAGGGGAGCGTGCTTTACAACTTTAAGCAAAGCATAACAAAGGAAAATTCGGTTGACGCATACGGCATCAACCAAGTCCCAACGGGCTCCCATTACGACCGTATCCTTTGCGACGACATTGTAACCATAAATTCCCGCCTTTCACGTGCGAAGCGCGAAATGGTGAAGCAGGGTGTTCTAGAAATTGTAACAAACATTATTGACCCCGGCAAAAGTTGCTTTTTTGTTGGTACGCCGTGGCATTACGATGACGCATGGGCAATGAAAAACGACGATGGGGAACTTATTATACCCGAGCCGTGGAAGTTCCGCCCGGCTGACACTGGCATTTTAAGCCCGGAAGAACTTGCCAAAAAGCGCAAAACAACAACGGCAAGCCTCTTCGCGATTAACTATATGCTAGACACCAGCGTGCGCGACGAAGGGCAAATTTTCGACGAACCCATTTACGGGGCTTGGGATTGGACGTTGCGCCCAACCCGCATTCACGCACATTTGGACGCGGCTTGGGACGGCACTTGCACCAACGCGCTCACAATACTTGCACAACGCCCGGACGGGCTCATTCAAGCATGG
>JBGVRC010000108.1:0-7415 GCA_045128055.1 Candidatus Scatosoma sp.
TCTTCGGGTCGAACGCGTCGCGAAGACCGTCGCCAACGAAGTTAAACGCCAAAATTGCAAACGTAATGCAAATCCCGGGCGGAATCCAAAAATTAGGATAGTTTTCCAAATACAACAAGTTGGATGCCGCGCTGATCATCGAACCCCAAGTCGGCGTTCCCAAAGGTGCGCCAAGACCAAGGAAACCAAGCGTTGCTTCCGTCAAGATAATACCGCCGAGCCCCATCGTCATGGAAACGATAAGCTGCGGCATAACGTTGGGCAACAAATGTTTGAAAATTTTTCTACCCGTGGACAAGCCCGAACATTTTGCCGCCAACATAAATTCTTGTTCGCGTAAGGACAAGATTTGCCCGCGGACGAGTCTTGCAATCCCCGTCCAGCCAAACAAGGTTAAAATAATCATCATAATGTATAGACGCTCTATCCCAAACATTTCCTTGTTGGTCAAAAACGCCGATATAATCAACATGATAGGAATGGTGGGAATACAGCTTAAAATATCGACAATACGCATAATTAGGTTGTCCACCCAACCGCCGAAAAAGCCTGCCAAACCGCCCAAAATTACGCCGATAATCGCTTCCAAAATAATAACGACAAAGCCGATGGTGAGCGAAATTCTACCGCCGAGCATAAGGTCGGTAAACAAGTCGTACCCTTCCTTATCCGTGCCAAGCCAATGGCTAAAAGAAATGTCGCCAAGATAATTGACAGGCATTTGCACTTCGGTGATTTCAAACGCCGAAACGAGCGTTCCGTCCGCAAGCGCGTATTCGATTCTTTCATACGAAATGTTGATATTCGTATTGACGGCGTCGTAAATTCTGTCCGCTTTATCCCAGCCCCAGCCTTCTACCCAAGGGGAGAACAAGGGGCCGATAAAGGAAATCAAGAACAAAGCAATCAAGGTGATTAAGCCTATCATCGAAAGCTTAGAACGGAAAAATCTTTTCGCAACCATCATACCGGGCGAAAGCACGCGTACGCGGTCGTTCAAATTTTCGCCGTGCAATTCTTCTTGGCTGACCACTTCATCGTTTTGCAACTTTTCTTCGGGCAATTCTTCAAAAGATACGTTCTTCTTTTCTTCCATAACTACCCCCTTTACGCCAGCTTGACTCTGGGGTCAACCACAGCGTACATAATATCAGTCAACAAAATACCGATGACCGTCAAAGTTGCAATAAACATATTATAGCCCATAATAAAAGGTATGTCGCCTTCGTTTAATAAGTCGTAGGCTTTTTTACCGATACCTTCGATTTGGAATACCGTTTCCGTAATCATCGCGCCCCCGAACAAAGAAGGCAACGTCCCTGCCATAACGGTTACGAGCGGAATAAGGGTATTTCTAAACACGTGCTTGTACACGACGGAATGTTCGGAAAGCCCCTTTGCGCGCGCCGTACGGATATAATCCGCATTTAATACTTCCAACGTATTCGTACGGGTATAACGCATCCAGGAACCGATATTGAGAATTACAAGTACGAACATCGGCAAAACCAAATGCCAAAGGGTGTCCCCCATTCTCGTCCACCAGCTTGCGTCTTCGGGTAAACTGCCGTTAAGACCAAACGCGGGGAACCATTTTAAATCCAAGGCAAAATATTTAATAACGATACTGCCAAGGAAGAAGGTCGGGAAGGATATACCAATCATCGTCAATACGGTTGCCGTATAGTCAAGCTTGCCATACTGATTGCAGGCGCATTTTACGCCGAGCGGAATGGCAATAATAAGCTCTAAAATCAACGCCACGAAAGAGAGCGCAAACGAAACGCCCATATTTTCGAAAATGATATCCGCAACGGGCGGTCTGCCAGCCGAAAACGAGCGACCTAAATCTCCTTTCAGGAAATTCGTCAGCCACTTCCAATACCCTTCCAGCATCGTGCCGTCCATACCCAAATCTCTTGTTAATTGCGCCTTTATTTCTTCTACGTTTCCCGTATTACCTGCCATGATGCTCGCCTGCTTATCGATAAAGCTTACTGGCATAAACCACACCAACGTCCAAATAATCAAAGATACGCCTACCAAGATGAGTAGCGCAAGCAAAAGACGCTTAATACAATATTTTAACATCCGTTTATCTTCACTTTGTTTATTTTATTTCGCTATGCCGCAGACAAAGCCACGGCATAGCTTTTTTGTTACGAGTTACTATCTAATAAATTAGTTATAATTGATTTCCCAAACTCTGTCGATGATACCGCTGTTCGCGCTGGGATTTTGGTTAATCGTAGCGATATTGATTACGTCTTTATTCAAAACGCAAAGGTCGCATCTTTGATAGGTGGGGAATTCAACGGCAAGCTCCATGAGCTTATCAAGCGCTTTTTCGTAGATAGGCGCGCGTTCCATTTCCGTCAATTTTTCTCTGCCTTGATCGATAAAGTCGCTCAAATCGGTGATGATTTCCAATTCTCTGTCGTATTTACCGCTCAAATCGTTAAGAATTGCGTCGTAGCCCCAGTTCAAAACGCTGGTCGCTTGCGAGTCTTTATGGTAAACCTGATACATATCGGGGTCAATCGTCGAGCTCCAAGCAGCCGCCCAAACTTCCAAGCTACCGCTTTGCAATTTAACAAGCGCGGATACGTCGTTGACAACGGAAACATCAAAGCCGCAATCGTTTAAGAATTCCGCTGCGTTTTGGAACATCGTATATGCGGGGTGGTCATCCGTAGCGCCTGCAATCGTAAATACAAGCTTCAACGGTTTGCCTTCTTTATACAGCTTACCGTCGCCGCCGGGAAGCCAGCCAGCTTCCGCTACCAATTCCAAAATTTCATCTTTATCGTTGCTGAACGCAATCGTATCGTGACGGGTTGCGCCGCCTTCGTATGCGTAATCGTATACCCAGCTGGTTTTGGACATCGAACGATAGATAGGTTCTGCCAAGCCCGCCGCTTCGCCACCGTAGTAAATATCGATTGCGGAGCTGGGGTCAAGCGCTTTCATAATCGCGCGACGAACTTCCAAATCGGGAACGTTTTTAGGGTTGATACCTACGTAGCCGTAGCCGTTCGTTTGATATCTCTTGCTAAACAAGGTGGAAATACCGTTTACTTTGTTATAATTTTCAACGGACGCGCTGGGTTCGCCATAGTCGATTTCTTGCGCTTCCAAAGCGGTGATAAGCTTGTCGCTTTCTACCACTTTATAACGAAGCAAACGAATCTTAGCGTTTTCAAGATCTTTACCCATCGTGTTGAAATATTCGTTACGCTTGAAGTATACCCAGTTGTTTTCGCAGAAGGAGAATCTATCGGGGTTACCACCCGTAGCGGTTGTCGCTTGGTATACGCCTGCGCCTACGGGCAAACCGTTTATATCGTTTGCTTTCAAGACGTCGTTGAAGAAGGTATAGTCACCGAATCTAACGCCAAACTTCGTATCTCTAATCGCTTCTTCGTCCGAATAGTAATACATAGGCGCAACCGTAAACGCGAAGTTCCAAATCGCTTTGGGGTCAACCTTGTAAATTCTAATCTTCAAAACGTCGTGGCTGTCACCCAAATCCTTACCGTCGAAGTCTTTGGTCGTCGTTGCCGTCGTAATACCGCTGATTTCTTCGATTTTATCGCTTACTTGGTTTGCGTAGTATTCCGATTTTTCTTGCGCCGCAAATTCTTCAAGGGCGTTCATACCCGTCATCCAATAGCGAAGAATATCAGCTGATTTTTCAGGATTTGTCTCTAAATCGCCGTATGCCGTATATACATAAGCAACAGCCGCTTCTTTTGCAAGCTCGGTCTTCGCCGTCTTTTCATCGCAACCCTTTTCGTTCATATACTCGCTGATTTTGTCTTCGGACAAAGCTTCGTACATATATTCGTTGATAGGTTCGTCCATATTTACTTCGTAATTGCCGTCGCCGTCTTCGTCAACGTTGTTTAAGTTGGTAACGTATTTACCGTTTTCGTCCTTAACGGGCGCGCCTTGTACCCTTTCGATTCTTACAAGGTTTTCGTTGAAAAGGTATACCTGCCAATCTTCGGTGAAGGAATATTCGTCTTCATAGCCTTCAAGCTGACCTTGGCTGTTCGTCCAGTCGGTAGAAATTTCTTCCTTGAAAAGCTTATCGACAAGCGCGATATCCGTTTTCATTTGTTCGGTCAATTCGTATTCACTAGGTTCGTCGCAATAATCCAAAATAGCTTGCACTCTTTGCTTTGCCTTGCCCGTGAACAAAGCTTGAATTTCCGCTTCGCTTACGTCTTCCATCGAACTATCCTGCGCGCGGTAGGACTTCAAGCCTACGATATCCGTCGAATAGATGGTGGAAGAACCCATATACATAGGGTCGAGATACACGTACAAATTGAAAAGCACGTCTTTGATGGTAAGGTCGGAACCGTTGCTGAATTTCATACCGTTTTTGATAATAAATTCATAGTCGGTATACGCCGCTTTCGCTGCGTCTTTGGTTTCCGTAACGCCGTCTTCAAGCTTCATCGAAACGTTGTAATCGAGCGTAACCGTGGGTTCGTTATCCCCGCAAACGGGTTCGCCGTTTTCATTTGCGCTCAACATACTTACCTGCGTCATCGCAATAATTTTCGTATCGGGCGCAGACGTAGAGAAGAAGGGATTAAAGTTCTTATCCAAAGCGTCCGAAGCCAAAACGAGCGCGCGCGTTTCGGGGTTGTATTTTTGCGCCACCGTTTCCCCGCCGCCGCTACTGCTGCTCTCCGTTCCGCCACCGCCGCCGCAAGCCGCAAAGGACGACAGCAACAACGCGCTTAACATCAAGCTGGAAAATCTCTTGATTGATTTATTCATATATTTAAATCCTCCGTTATTTTTTCTAAATTATACTTTCGCTTTCAAGCCCGTCGTGATAACGGGAGCTTGGATAAACGTAAATCCGTTTTCATTCGCAGCTTCATATTCTGCGTCCGTAGCATAACCGCCGTATAAGCAGTTGGTTCTTTGATCGCCGTCAAGGTTTAAAAATACGGTATCCTTGCTGTTGTACACGTTCATATCCCCTTGCAAGGTTACGTTGGTGACAACCGCGCCCGCTTTCATTTCCGTAAAGACGAAGTATACGCTGTACGTACCCGGTCTAAACGTAAATTCAAGCTTCAATCCCGTGAAGGCTACGTTTTCTATCTTCGCCGTTTCGGCAAGCGTACCGAACATAGACAAAGCAGGACTGGATTGCGATCTCTTGACTGTCAAGTTGCTGATGGTATGTCCGTTGCCTTGAATTTCGCAAGCAAAGCTGCCCCTTATCGCATTCACTTCCACACCCGTACAATCAATGTCGGCGTTGAGCCAATAATGCATATCCTTGCCCGTAGCTCCAAACATATCCTTAACGTCTTTGGGCGTATTGACGATCGTCCAATCCCCTTTGATAAACTTCGCGTAAATAACCACGTCGGTATCTTGTTTTTTCAAGGGCCATTGTACAAGCGTCGTACAAGCTTCGTTCGCATAGTACGCCAGGAAGGTGTACGCATTATCCTTTACCGCCAAGAAATCGGAAGAAATGGTTTCCAACTCGCCCGCTCTCGAATAGTTAGAAATTCGCACCGTATCGCCGTAAGAAACATATTCTTTTCCATAAATCGGAGAGTTGGTAGGGATTTCTTTGTCGGGGTCGAGCATAATTTGCAAATCTTTGTCGCCGTCATGCACGAGCTTTACGTGAACGCTGGTATCAGCGACCCAACCCGCAGCGACGTACAAATGGTCGTTTTCCGCAAGCGTTATTTGGGAAAAATCTACCATTTCGCCAAGCTGATACGAATAATGCTTCTTCCCTTCCGACGTCGTAAACTCGTCCACAGTAATCGGTTTGCCTTCTTCGTCTAATTCCACGTAATACCAAGCGTCAAAAACGTGTTTGTCTTGTTTGATATTTTCTTTGGGAAACTCGTAAGGCTGTACGCCGGCAGGATAATATACGTTTTTCTCTCGAATACCGTTGCCGGGCGTAAAAGACGCCGTTTCACCGTTTGCGTAATAGGTGACGCACGCGGACAAGCCGTGCTCTTTCATAAGGTCGCCCTTGGTAATCCCAAAACTGCAACCAGCCAACAAAAGCATACTTGCCAGCGCCGACAAAGCAATCAATAAAATTCTTTTAAAAGTTTTTTTCATGCACAAAACCCCTATGCTGTTTTTCGTGTAAAATATACTCTTTTTAATCGTTCTATCGTCATTTTGACACTATAACCCAGTTTCGCTTATAATGCCATTATTCATTGTATCCTAAAAATGTTTTTTTGTCAATCATTCTTTCTTATTTATTTATAAATAAATTTGGTTTGTTGGAAATATTTTTATACCGCACCAGCCTTTTTTGTGCAATAAAAAACCGTTTCCCTGTGTATACTTCAAGAGAAACGGTTGCTTTTTAATAAAACGTACGCCTATTTGGTCATTTTTTCTTGTTTAACCTTGTGGTCTATTACGTGACGGGAAGCAAGCTCTTCGCGCACGTCTTCCACCGTAATTCCCATTTGCGCCATCAGCACAAGCACGTGGTACGCAAGGTCGGCAATTTCATAAATGGTTTCCTTTTTATCGTCGGCTTTGCCTGCGATGATAACTTCCGTACATTCTTCCCCTACTTTTTTCAAAATCTTATCCAAGCCCTTTTCAAAAAGATAGGTCGTGTACGAGCCTTGCGGCATTTCTGCCTTTCTTCCCAACAGCAAGTTATACAATCCTTCCAAAGCAAACTTTTCCTCGCTTTCGCCGATATAGAGCGGATTGAAAAAACAGCTGTCTTCCCCCGTATGACAAGCGGGACCGTCCTTTTTCACTTCCACCACCAGAGCGTCCTTATCACAGTCCGCCGTAATGGAAATTACGTGTTGATAATTGCCGCTCGTTTCCCCTTTACGCCAAAGGGTTTGACGGCTACGACTGAAAAAGCAGGTCTTCTTTTCTTCCAAGGTGATTGCCAAACTTTCCGCGTTCATATACGCGAGCGTAAGCACCTTTTTACTGTCCGTATCTACCACGATTGCGGGAATTAAGCCCTTATCGTCAAATTTCAATTCTTCTATCTTCACCATAATCACTCCTTATATTACGCGGACAGAAATGTTTTCATCCGCAAGTTTTTTCTTTAAATCTTTAATCGCGATTTCCCCAAAATGGAACACCGAAGCCGCAAGCCCTGCGTCTATATCGGGAATTTCTTTAAACAAATCGATAAAATGCTGTACGCTGCCCGCGCCGCCCGATGCAATCACGGGTACACTGACTGCATTACAAACTTCTTTCAAAAGCGGGATATCGAACCCCTTTTTTACGCCGTCGGTGTCCATAGAATTGACGACGACTTCGCCTGCGCCTTCGCCAACGCAGCGTTTTATCCATTCTATCGCTTCCAAGCCCGTATTTTCTCTGCCGCCCTTGGCAAATACGTAAAATTTGCCGTC
>JBGVRC010000109.1:0-21053 GCA_045128055.1 Candidatus Scatosoma sp.
TTGTATAGTAAAACCACGCCATAGTGGCGTGGTTCGGTAGAGGTTTACCGGTGAGTAATAGACAAAAAAACTCCGATTTTGTATAATAAAGTCGTGACCTGGCAGTTGCGACAAAAAACAAAATCGGAGGACAATTAAATGAATGAAACAAATAACGTCACAAAAAGTATAGCACATACAAAATGGAATTGCAAGTATCGCATAGTGTTCGCGCCAAAATATAGGCGAAAAGTATTTTTTGAAGAGAAAAGGTTGGAAATAAGAGAAATCTTGCGAACACTATGTGCGTGGAAAGGCGTGGATATAATAGAAGGAGAGATATGCCCTGACCACGTGCATTTATTACTTTTAACTTCTTATTTTACGAGCGCTACGTATTTTTTGGCAAGCTCTGTAATACCCTGCCAATCATTTTCGGCAATTTTCTTTTTATCGATAATATTAGAGCCTAAACCGAAGCCATTGATTCCCACTTGCAAATATTCTGCGATATTGCTTTCATCTATACCGCCAACAGCAAGCATTTTTAAGTGAGATAAAGGTGCTTTTACCGCCTTTACGTAACTTGCGCCAAGGCTGGTAATGGGAAAGATTTTGATAAAATCCGCTCCGCTTTTATGCGCAATTTGCATTTCGCTGGGGGTCAATGCACTGGGAATAGAAACCAGCCCTAAATCCCTTGTTTTTTCAATAACAAGGGGGCAGGTATCAGGTGAGATGATAAATTTACCGCCTGCCTGCGCTGTAAGTTCGACTTGTTTTTCCGTTAAAACCGTTCCTGCGCCGATGTACATT
Source organism: Candidatus Scatosoma sp. (assembly GCA_045128055.1). Classification (GTDB taxonomy): domain Bacteria; phylum Bacillota; class Clostridia; order Christensenellales; family Borkfalkiaceae; genus Scatosoma. Next base: position 796 of record JBGVRC010000109.1, read on the forward strand.
CTTCCTTGGAAACGTCGAGCGAGAAGGCGGATATTTTCCGCTGTGTCTTCATCGGAAGCTTTGCCGTTTGCGCTGTACGTAATCTCTAAAAGACGGATACCGCCTTGATACATTGCTTCCGCCAAAGGAATGAGTTTTTCCCGCTCTACCCCGCGCACGATAACGATAATTTTTTCTTTTTCAACTGCTTTTATGGTTTGTTCTCTCATTTGTTAAAAACCTTTGTTTTATATTTATAAGACGCGTATAAGTAGTAAAATTTAATAAGAATTGTCTTCACGGTATTTGGAAGGAACAACACCTTCTGCTTTCTTAAATGTGCGTGAAAAATATTGCAGACTTTCAAATCCGCAAATATCCGCGATTTCAGATATACTTTTCGTTGTGTTTTTCAACATTTTTTTCGCTTGTGCAATGCGGAGCGCCATTTTATATTCATTTATGGTAATGCCTGTACGTTTTTTGAAGACGTGCATTAAATAATAAACGCTGATATTCAGTTTATTTGCAATGTTTGAAATGGAAAGATTTTCGCGTATATTCTCGGAGAGCATTTTTTCAACCATTTCTACGATAGGAATATTGTTTTTTCCCTGTATGGAAACGGAGCGCAAAAAACGGATAATTTCGAGTATCGTCGTAAAATCGTTTTCCGTTTCCTTTTCGAGCTTTATAAACAAAGCGTCAAGCTTGTTGTTGTCTAATTTACTTATATTTTCACACGCGATTGGATAATAATCGAAAAGGATAGAAGGGCATTTTGCTTTCGTTTCGGCGTTTTTGCAAAGCTCTTGGGCAAGCTGCACGTCGGAAAAGCGTTGGATTTCTTTGAAAGGGTTGCTGTCGTTGACGTATTCGTTTAATTTTGAAACAACGTTTTTCAAAGAACTGTTCGGGTTGACCAATTTGCCTGCGAGAATATCTTCTTCGGTAATTTTGGCAAATAATATTTCGCGCGCGCAATGCATAACGCTGTCAAGATCCTTTTGAAAAGAACCGCGTTCACGGTCATAGGTAATATAGATATATCCGTCTTTTGTTTCAACGGCGTCGGGATAGGAAATATTGGCGCGCTCGTCCAACAAAAGGGAATATTTCCACGTTTTTCCATCGTCTTCGGACAAAAGGGCGGTAAGGTTGTTTCTTCCGCTGAATTTATAATGGTTGATCAATAAAATTCTTCCTGACGTTAAACGGCGGATAAAGAATCTTGACGAGGGACCGCCGAGTTTACTGTCTACGGGTTCTGTCCAAGTATGTCCTTGGTTGTACGAATAAGATACGGCAATTCCGTAATACGTGCGAATGAGCATCATCAATTTTCCGTTATTTAATTCGAGAACCATATGTTCATCGAAAGAACGCTTGTCTGCGCACGTTCCGCCCAATTTTTTGAAAGCAGGCCGGTAAGGATTGAGCATTTTGTAAACAAAGGCTCCGGTTTCTTCTTTTTTATGCCCGTAGTTTTCGGGGGGCAAAGCGTATAACATATTGATGTTGGGATCCCATGCCGCAACAGGAAACAGCCAGTCGCCAGTGCTCAAAACGGTGGGCTTGTTCATCATTACGTAATGTCCGATAAAAAACGGTTCACTCCAAACGAGAGTATCCGCGTCACAGTCGTTACAAATCGCGCCAAAAACACCGCTTTCTTCGGTTTCGGAGGCGTATGCCCATATCAACCATAAACGTTTAAGGGGATCTATCCATAAAACGGGATCGTAGCACCGACCTTCTGCTCGGTAAACCGCAGTAATTGGTTCGGAAAAAGTTTTCCCGTCATCGTCAGATTTCAATAAAACGACAAAGTTGCCTTTCTCTTCTTTCGTTCCACCCGAATAAAGAACTGAAAATATGCGTCCTTTGGGGCTAACTTCAATGCTGGGGATTCCTTGCCACAATCTATGCTTTGAAGAAAATTTTTGTAATTCCTTTTTATTGGTGATTAGCATTTGAAATACTCCTTAACCGTCTTGTGTACATTATAGCATAAGATTTTGAAAATGATTGGTAAAATCCTGCTTTTTATTAAAAAGATCACAGGATTTTACTAAAAAAATTTTTAATCGTATGATATAATAAAAATAAATTATAAGGAAAAAAATCGATTATTGAAAAAACATAAAAGGAATTGTATACCTATGGAAAAGATTTTCATCAAAACAAAACAACCGTTTCAAGCTGAATATAACAACTATGCGCCTGCGCATTTGTTTCGGCGCCGTTTTGTTTTAGACCGTTTTGAAAAGGCGGAACTTGTCGTTTGCGGACTGGGTTACGGCTATTATTATATAAACGGTATGGAAGTGAGCAAGGATTTATTTACTGCGCCTGTTTCTGATTATGATGCAATTTTATGGTATAACCGTTATGACGTTTCTCATTTGCTCCATATCGGTGAAAATATTTTCGCGGCGGCATTGGGCAACGGCTTTTTCAACGAGTCTTTCCCGTCAAATTGGGGCAATAATTTGGCAAGGTGGAGAAACCACGCCAAACTGTTTATGGTGCTTTTTGTGGACGGTAAGCAGGTCGTATCCAGCGATGAGCAGTTTGTCTGCCAGACGGATTCCTTTGTACCGTACAATCATCTTCGCAGCGGGGAAACGTTTGACGCGAGAAAATATAACTCTGCTTGGAAACAGCTTGATTACGACGATAGCACTTGGGAAAGCGTTGCCGTGGACAGAACGCCGCCGCAAGGCGAATTGCGAGAATGCGTTTGTCCCCCGATTGTAGAAATTGAAGAATTGAGCTTTATTAAGTCATATCCGACAAAAAATGGCTATACGCTTGATTTTGGAAGAAACGTCGCAGGGTATATACGTCTGAATGCTTGCGTACCGAAAGACAAGACGATTACGTTCCGTCACGCGGAAGAAATCAATGATGATGCGAGTCTGAAATTGAACGGGTTAAACGTCTTGTATCCTACGGTTGATTTTCAAACGGATAGATACGTTTCAGACGGTTGTTTTCGTACATGGTCCCCCCGTTTTACTTATCATGGCTTCCGTTACGTAGAAGTGGAAGGGTTGGATAGAGCACCGAAAACGGAAGAAGTTAAAGCCGTTGTCGTACATCAGGACGTTGCGCAAAAATCCTGCTTTGAATGTTCCAATTCGCTATTAAATCATATTTATAATGCAGGGATACAAGCAACGCTTTCTAATATGCATTATGCGTTGACGGATTGCCCGACGCGCGAAAAGTTTGGTTGGATGAACGACGCGCAAGCATCCTTGAATCAAGTGTTTATCAATTTTGATGCCGAGTTGTTCTTGCGGAAGTGGGGAGAAGATATAAAAGCTTCTATGAACGAAGACGGAGAGATTCCTGCTATTGTGCCTTCGCACGGCTACGGCTTTTCGCATGGCCCCGTTGCGGACGGCGCGTTGTTCGAGCTTCCGTATCGTTTATACTTATATACAGGCGATGTGTCTGTTTGGGAGAGTTATTTACCGTATTTAGAAAAATATTATGCTTTTTATACAAGCGGTAAGGACGACGGGAAACGGTGGTTGCGCGACTGGGATGGCTATGTTAATAGGATAGGGAATATTCAATTTTTGTACCATTGTTTTTTGGTAAAATTTTCTCGGATTTTATCTTTGGCGTGCGAAACGCTGGGGAAAGACAGCGCTATGTATAAGGCGGACGAAAAGCGTGCGGTCGAATGGTTGAAAGCGAACGCCATCAAAGACGGCAAGTGTGTGGAAGACGGACAAGCGGCGGTAGCGATGTTATTAACGCTGGGCGCTTTTGATGAATACAAGCCGTTGATTGCGCAGTTGAAAGAACGTATAGACGCTGAAAACGGACATTTGCAATGCGGTATGCTGGGGATTCAATTCATCTATGACGCTCTTTCTGTATACGGCGCGCCTGAGTATGCCTATAAAGTGATTACGGCAAAGGGCGAACCTGGGTTTGCCGTATGGTTCGAGCGCGGCGCAACGACGCTGTGGGAAACTTGGCGTGATAGCGGGTTTACCGATTCGAGAAATCATCATATGTACTCTAACGTACTCGCGTGGTTTTTTGAAACGCTGTTGGGGATTCGCGCGGATATCGCGTATCCTGCGTATAAAAGGGTGGAGCTTTGTCCTTGTTTTATCGAAGACTTGACCTATTGCAAGGGGAGCGTTAAATGTATCGGTGGAGAAATTCGCGCGTGTTGGTATCGCAAGGACGGCGCTATTATGTACGAAGTGGACGTAAGCGGCTCTTTGGAAGTATATTACAAAGACCAACCTTTAATAGAAGGGAAAAACGTTTTTTATATCGAAAACATTAACGAAAAGAAAAAAGACCGAAAATGACAACATACAGAAAAAATGCAAAAAAATAGAATATTTACAAATCAAAAAAAGATGCTATAATGAAATAGCAAAAGGTTTGTATTCACCGCAGCTTTTTATACTGTACGATAAAAATATGGAGCTATTATTCTATGAAACGAGATGTTGTTATGAAAAAAGGATACAAATATTCCGTTCCCATTTTATTACCCACGGTAACTGATGAAACAAGAGAAGTTTACCTTTCCCAAATGAAAGCAGCGAAAGTGGAAAGAATATTTTTGACCTGTGGCGGTTATTCTATGATGACCGAAGAAGAAAGGGCGCGCGACGCGGAATTGTTTAAACGCCATATTCCTTATTTTGAGAAAAATGGGATAGAAACGGGGATTTGGGTTAGTAGCACCATCGGCCACGGTGGGCCGCTCAGCCATGAAGAATTTATACAAGATGCGAAAAAGAAAAACTATTCCTTACTCCGTACGTTAAACGGGGAATATATTGCGGACACCTTCTGTCCTTTGGATGAAAATTTCACCGACGATATTGCAAACGGTTTCAAACAGTTGGCTGCGACGGGCGCGAAAACGATTATGATCGACGACGATTATCGGCTTTCCCAACATAGCGCGTATCCTTGCTGCTGTTGCGATAAGCATTTACATAAAATCAGCGAAGCGTACGGCGAAACTGTCACTCTTGATATGTTGAAAGAAGCTTTTAAAGGCGGGGAAAACAAGCTTCGTGATGCTTGGTTGAAAGCGCAAGGCGATTCGTTGCGCCATTTGTCGAAAAAGATTAGAAAGGCTGTGGACGAAGTGGATGAAAACGTTTGTATTGCGCTTGCTTGCGCATGGTCGCCCTACGGCATGGACGGCGCAGACGGCGTAGAACTCGCCCGTATTTTGGCGGGTAAAAACTCGCCCTTGCTTCGTTTGCACGGTGCTCCTTACTGGAAATCGTGGTGGGGTATAGGCTGGTCGATTATTGCCATAACGGAAGTCGCGAAAACGTTTGCCGCCCTTAGCCAAGACAACGAAACGGAGCTTATGTGGGAAGGCGACAGTTTCCCTCGTCCGCGCTATACAACGCCCGCGTCCCATCTTGAACTTTTCGACGCCATTTTGCGTTCCAGCAAAGCTGCGGACGGCATTTTGAAGTATATCGTAGATTATACTTCGCATCCTGCGTATGAAACGGGGTACGTGGCTCGGCATACGCACAATCTTCCTTTGAATGAAAAAATAGCGCAGTTATTCAGTGACAGTAAGCTTCTCGGCGTGCGTATCCCTGTATTCAAAGATCTCTTTAAGTATATGGATGTCTCCGAAGATTTTAATGTTCCATATCTCAATCAAATTCCGCGCGGAGATGGAGCAGTGCTCGCGCAAAACAGTATCCCCACCATTTACGAAGGTGAAGGCTTGTGTAATGCGGTGTTTGGGGAAAATGCAAGACATATTTCTCTTTCCGAACTTGAAAAAGGCGGCGTACTGGATATTCGCGCGGCGCTCATCTTGCAGGAACGCGGCGTAGATGTCGGTATTCAAGCTATCCACTCGTTTAAGATGTCTTCTCTTTCAGAAGAAACGGACAAATACGGGGCGCATATTCACCCGTTTGGCAATCCCATAGCTGCGTATAGACGTTTTTGCGGGGAATTGAAGGCAGGAGCGGAAGTTCAAAGCTATGATGGGGAGAATAACCCCGTTGCTTGGCGTTATGAAAATGCAAACGGACAAAAATTCTTCGTGTTAAACGTTGACCAAGCGGATATTGAATATAATTGCAGTATCAACGTCAACTATATTCGTCAAAGACAGCTTATTGAAGCGGTGGAATGGGTTGCGGGTGAAAAAATTCCTGCAAAATGCGAGAAAAATCCCCACTTGTATATTCAATGCGGTAAATCGGACGGGCTTGCTGTTGGGCTTTTTAATTGCTATGATGATTGTGTGATACCTGCAATAATCACTCTTGATAAGGAATATAAGAAAGCGGAATTTTACGGCTGTAAGGGTAAATTGCAAGGAGATAAGGTTATCCTTGAAGAGCCTATATCCGCCTATTCCTATTGCGCCTTTAAAGTCTTTGAATAATAAGTATAAAACGGCTGGACTGCTATGCTCCAACCGTTTTTTTATGTTTTTTAGGCTGCTGTAAAATAAGAATAATCCACTAAAAGACGACTTTCTAAAATGATAATATGCAGAAAAATTACGAAAAAAATAGAATATTTACAAGGTCAAAAAAGGGCGTTATAATGATAACAAGGGAAATAAGGAGTAAACCGATGAAAAAATTTTGTAAATTTTTATTGACAATTTCTATTTTACTTGTCATGGTCGCTGGTTGCGGTGTCATCACACAATACAAGCGAAAGCACTATTACAAAAAATAGTAGCAGTGACGTTGGTGAAAGCGACGCTACGGAAAGCGATAGCGGTGACGTTGGTGAAAGCGACGCCATAGAAAGCGATAGCAGTGATAGCAGTTAAATCGGGACGCGCACCTGGTTTTATGTTGAAAAAATCAGCGATAGCTCAGCTGTTAAGTCTTGGTCATACACAACTCAGCTTCCAAATAAATATATCGCAATATGGGGCTAACAGCGCGCCTAACTATGTGGCGATTTATGTTTTAGATGATGAAAAAGTATATTATGAAAATGGGAGCACGGCGGTTATTGATCTTTTTGCATTAAATAACAATAAGAATGTGACGGAAGAAAACGGCTTGAAGTTTGTTCTTACCAATGGCGCGGCGTGGAAACCTTCCGCTTCGCCTGCATACGTTACTTTATCTAATTTCAAGCTTTCCACAGATTATAAAGACGTGAAATTAAAAATCGCAACCACGACGGGCGATTTGAAAGGGGCTTATAGTACGGAAGAAGAAATTATAGAAAAATTATACGAAGCGGGTTTCCGTTATCTTGACTTTAATATGTATAGTCTTAACGCAAGCAGCGCGCTTATGCAAGATAATTGGCGGGATACGGCATTGGTTATTAAGGCGGTGGCGGATTCGCTGGGAATACAGTTTGTGCAAGCGCATTCGCCTGGATATAACTTGCTTGCTGCCACTAAGGCGGAGATGGATTTGGTAATCGCGACAAATATTCGCGCCATTGAAGTTTGCGAAGTGTTGGGGATAAAAAACACCGTTGTACACGCAGGCTACAAGGGTGGATTAACCAAGCAACAATGGTTTGCGGAAAACAAGGCGATATACGATCAATTATTGCCTACGGCGGAGAGATGCGGCGTCAACGTGCTTTGTGAAAACAGTACGGCTAAAAACTTAGGCAACCAGTATTATATCAATACAGGCGCGGATATGAGAGAATTTATTGAATACGTAAATCACCCCAATTTCCATGGCTGTTGGGATACGGGGCACGCAGCGTTGGAAGGTTATAAATATCCTTATCCTACGGATAGATTGACGCAGGAAAAGATGTTGTATTTGATAACGGAACATATTTTAAAGAGCTATGATATGCTCTATCAAGAATAACGAAAATCGCGCATTTATAAAAACTTGAAATTTGATAAAAAACGCCTATGGAAATTTGACCCGTTTTGGGGTTGAAAATCAGTAGGCGTTTTTATTTTTTTGAATCGTCGTAAAACAAAAAACAACAAACTAAAAGGGAAAAACTGCTCAAAATGACAATATAGAGAAAAATTACAAAAAAATAGAATATTTACAAAGTAAAAAAAAGCTGTTACAATAAAGGTAGGGAAAATGGAATATAGGGAGTATTGTAAAATATTTCTTTTGAGTAACGGATAAAATTTCTAAAACTTTGTTAAAATTTGCGTAAAGGATTTTTATTCGATAACCTATCCCACAGCAAAAAATAAAGAATAAAAAAATTTAGGATATGAAAAATATCCAAAAGGAATTTTATATGAAAAAACAATATATAGAATTGCAAGTAGAAATTTTGGTTTTATCGCAAGATATCGTCACACTTTCTAACGGTGATGGATACGAAGACGACATTTGGCAATAAGGAGGAAATACCATGAAGATCTTTAAAAAAGTTTTACTTTGCTTTTGTGGGTTAATTTGCGCGGGCGTTTGCGGACTTGGCGTTGCGAACGTCAGCAATACGGCAAAAGCCGCTGCGGAAAGCGCGACGGTTTCCGCTGATTCGTGGATTGTAGACAATTTGGGCGGCGGCGAGTATTGGTTACATAACGATACGCCCATCACCGAAGGGAAGGATTTTACCATTGAATTTACGACGGGTGAAATAAACCATGGTGAAGCTTCCCACGGCGTTTGGGGGCCGACGCGCAGCGAAAATAAGGACGGTTGGGCTTATAATACTGTTATTGCGAATATTAACTATTTTGCCTTGATGCAAAATGGCACATATAACGTATCTTTGGACGATTCTACCCATTACCGTTTTTATTTCAAGTATATTACGAGCGGTACGAATGCAGGCAAGTATGAGTTCAACGCTTATAGAAACGGAGCGCATTACTATAACAACCAATTCAGAGATTATATGCCGTACATGGGTTTGTATTTCTACGGCTTCAAATTTGAAACGCCTTTGACGGGTATCAAATGTTATGAAGGCAGTGGAGAAGACGTCACCGATTTGGGTGTATATGCGGAGCAAAGCAGGAGCGTAGGGTTCTATATGGAAGACGGCGCAAGCGTTCGTTTGTCCAATCCCACGGGGCTTGGGTTTACTTCGCGTATTTCCCGCGCGGATTATGACGAAGCGGTAGCAACGTACGGCGCAGAAAACGTACAGACGGGTACGTTGATTGCGATGACGTCGGACGTTGCGACGTTGGGCGCATTCACGCACGCGAATTTGGACGCGCAAGGTGTAAAATACCTTGACGTTGAAAACAAAGGCTTTAAAAATGCGGCAACCGCAAAATCGGACGGGTATTACGCTTGGCGCGGTTCAATCGTGAATATGTACGCGCATAACCACGCGAAGAATTTTTCGGCGGTTGGTTATTATTGCGTAAACGGCGAATATACCTATACGACGTATGATGCGGAAGATAACAGCAGAAACGTTAGATTCGTGGCAAATGCGGCGTACTACGATACAAACGACTCCCAAACGGATAAATTTGCAAACGTGATTACCAACGGGGCGCACCCCGATTTCGGTATGTATAGTCCGTACACGTTGGAACAATTACAAATTTTGGGTCAATATAACGTGACGATGAACGATCCCGATTTCTGGTGGACGGTCGCTTCGCAACAATCCACTTATAATGCAACGTTTGCCGCTACGAGCAATACGTCTTGGACGGCTGGGTTTGAACCTGTTGCGGAAAACGCTATGCCTGACAACGCGTGGACTACGCTTACATTAAACGCCAGCGCGGTAAATATGTTGATGTCGCAAGGTTATACTTCGGTATCGCTGAACTTATCTTCCAAGACAAACCAAGCTGTTTACTTCGCTTTGTATCCTTATGGGGATAATTCGATTTTGTTAAAAAATGGCAATTTGTCTTGCGCTTATACCGTAGAATTGACGGAAGAAGCAGCGAAAAACGGCATATCTTTCACGCTTGTAACGTCGGATATCCATAGCTCTTGGAATAAGCCAGACGATATGGACGGTTTTACGATGTCCATAACTGCTTTTTACGCAGACTATAATGAAGACGTAGAAATGTCTTGGTTTACGTACAACGGCATGAGCAACGGCATTTCTTACAATGAAGAAACGGAAAGTTGGCAATTTGACGTAGAAAACTATAAGACTTTGAAGCTTTTGCCCGAAGTAATCGCAAAGCAAAAGGCGGACGGCGCTTATGCAGTACGTTTTGACGTAAGCAGTAAAGAAGGTCAGTCCACGGCGTTTGACTTTGGCGGCGGCAAAGGCGGCAACAATTCCTTCAGCTTTACCGTAGATATTACGGATGACCTTTGCGTCAACGGATGGAGTGCGCAAACGTATTTCAGAGCGTTAGAAGGCGAATCCGACGGTTACGTATTATCGTTGACGTGGTGTAAGCTGAACTCGTATAGCGAATACGTGAAAGCAACGTGGTTTACGTACAACGGCATGAGCAACGGCATTTCTTACAGTGAAGAAACGGAAAGCTGGCAGTTTGACGTAGAAAACTACAAGATTTTGAAACTTACGCCGGAAGCAATTACGAAGTATAGAGCAGAAGGCGCGGCGGCTTTGCAGTTTACGGTAAGCAGCAAGCCTAATCAGCGTACGTCGTTTGATTTAAGCAGTGGTGGATACGGCATGGCGAATATTTCCATCAGCTTCACCGTAGATATTACGGACGAACTTTGTGAAGAAGGATGGAGCGTACAACCGTATTTCATAACTTGGGCGGCTGGAAGTCCTGCGGAAGAAACTGATGGCTTCATGGTTACAATTACGCCTATTGACGCTTACGAAACGCCTGCAAAGTGGTTTACGTATAACGGCGTGACAAGCGGTATCAGCTATGCAAACGACGTATGGGCGGTTACCGGCGCGTCTAATCAAATATTGAAGTTGGATAAATCGGTTGTAGATACATACTTGAACGAAGGTATCACTGCCGTAAAAGTTGCAATCGGCAATAAGGACGGGAAAGCAATCACGTCGAGTATGCAACTCTCGTATTCCACGGACGTGGTGCTTGATTATGCGGGTTCTTATAATGCATCGAACAACTCTGTAATGAGCAACGGCGGCACTTCGATGACGATTCAATTAACGGAAGAGATGGCGCGCGACGGTTTGTTTATTACTATCGGCTACAATGACCGCGGTTGGAGCGGCGACGTAGCTGGCGCAGACGGCTTTACCGTTACGCTTACGACCATACAGCCGGTACAGGACGTAGCGCCTGCTGACTGGGTAGTCGGTAAGGGTATGAACGTTGCCTATGACGGCACGAAATATACTCTTACTTCCGCAACGGATAGCGTTTTGCCTAATACTTACACGTATATCGGTATTAGCAAATGGATGATTGACAAGTTGGTGGCAGAAGGTAAGGATACGTTGCAAATTAAGTTTGGCGCGCCTTCGTTCCCCACTTACATTGTTTTCCAAGTCCCCAACGTTTCGGCAGTAAACATCGGGTCGGGTACAACAAAGACGATTGACGTAAATATCGCGGATTTGAGCGCAAACGGCGACGCGTCAAGCTCTTATAACGTTGACGGATACTTCACAATCAGTTGCTATGTTTCCGACAGTAGCGGGCTTGATTATCTGGAAGTTACTCTCTTGGATACCCCTGAACTCCCTGCAAAAGCCCCTGTGCCTGCTGAATGGGTTGTAGGTAAGGACATGGACGTTGCTTATGACAGCGAGACAGAAAAATATACGTTGACCGCAACGGGACAAGACGTAATACCCAATGGTACTACGTATATTGCTATCAGCAGATGGATGCTTGACAAACTGGTGGCGGAAGGGAAAACGACGCTTTCGATTACCTTTGAAGTAGAGTCTTTCCCGACGTATATTCTCTGTTATGTTCCCAACTATTCTGCTGTAAATATCGGGTCTGGTACAACGAAGACGATTGACGTAAATATTGCGGATTTGAGCGCAAACGGCGACGCGTCGGGCGAGTATAGCGTTGACGGATATTACACGTTAAAATTCTACTTCTCTAATAATGGTAAAGTAACGTTACCTTATATTAGAATGAGTTTTTCGAACACCCCTGCGGAACCCTACAAAATCGTATATCCTGCTCGCGCGGAGAATGCCGAACAGGAAGCGGCAGAGATGCTTGCAAAACACCTTGCAGAAGCAACGGGAAATACCTATGAAGTCGTATCGGATAGACATTTAGATTGGTCTGAAAAGGCGAACTATATCTCCGTTGGTCAAACCAATCTTTTGGTGGAAGCAGAGCTTGGCAGTATTGCGGAACAAAATGTAACCGGCGACGGATATATCCGCAGAACGGTTGGCAATACGTTGTTTATCGACGGTATCACGCCAAGGGGTACTTTGTACGGCGTATTAGATTATTTGGAAGACGCATACGGCTACGTATTTATTGAAGACGGCGTATATACTTATACGTTTGACGCCGAATTAAAGATTAACGTTGCGGAAAAAGACTTTACGCCTACGTTTAATACGCGTACGTATTTGACGTACGAAACTTATCCCAACTTTACCAACGGTATGTATGCGTTGTACAACAAGGCGAACTGCTACTACGTACGCGAAACGTCGATGGTAAATTACGGCGGCATCAACAAAATCGGTGCTGTCGGTCAGCCTGACCATAATACGTGGGAAACCTTGCAAAGGGGCGTAGAATTGTATAACGCGGCATACGGCACTTCGTACGTTGCAAAGGATTTTGCGCGTGAATATACGATAAACAGCGCGACAAATTATAATCCTTGTTTAAGCGGCGGTCTTTCGGTAAACGGTTTGACGGCGTGGGATTTCATGACGTTTGCAATGAAAGATTGTATCCTTAGCGAATACAAAAACGGCGTACGTTATTATTCGTTGACGCAAGAAGACGATACCGACCCTGCGCATTATTGCGAATGTTCTTTGTGCGTTGAACAGGCAAGCTTGTACGGCAGAAGCGGTTTGATGGTAAACTTCTACAACCGTATGATTGCGGCGTTGGACGCTGACGCGGATATAAAGGCGGCAAAGGCTACCGATTACCATTTGATTACGTATGCTTATCATTACACCTTAGAAGTGCCTACGGGCGGCGTTACCTGTGACGATAAGTTGGTTATTCGTCTTGCATACTTCCCCGAAAGCGCGCAAGCAGGCGTTTCCGCAAATACAAACAACTATATTGCGCAATGGTCTGAAATTGCAAACGAATTGATGTACTGGGGCTACAGCGCGGATTTTAGAGCGTACATTCCTTATTATCCTTCGCTTACCGCTATGGCGGACGACGTGAAATTCTTGAAAGACCATAAGGTTTCCTTCGTGATGATTTTAGGTTCGTATAACGCAGACAACATTTGGCACGACCAAATGCGCTCGTACGTTTACAGTCAATTGATGTATAACTTTGACGAAGCTGCATACGCGGCGGATAAGAACGCATACGTACAAAGCCTTGTTACCGAATATTTGAACGTATATTACGGCGAATATGCGGACGAAGTACAAAGCGTGATTAACTATTATCAAAATGCTTACGGCACGAAGACTCCTGCCAGCGGAAAAGAATATGCTACTTGCTTGACTAGAAACCAGCATACGTCGGCGTATAACTTGATTAAGAGCAGTTATGAAAACTGTACCGATGCGGTAATGAAGAAACGCCTTGCGTCCGTTGCGGCGTCTTGCTATGCAGGCGCGCTGTTGGCGTCTGATTATGGAAGGGGTCAGTATATTGCTACGATGAAAGCATTGTGCGAAGCCGCGGGTATTACGCAGTGGAGCGAAATGGTGACTGTGGAGCAACTTTTGAACTCTTAAAAGTTAAAGATTCAGTAAAATAATGGATATGCGCCTCAAAGGTTGGAAAAGACTTTTGGGGTGCTTGTCCGCTTCAATAGGGGAATTTTTTTGCGGCGGACGAGCGTTTTTACGCGCCATCTAAGGCGAAAAAAAGGTGATAAAATGAAAATAGCGACTACAACGGGAGATTTTGGTTTTTATTGCGCTACGAACGAAGAAAGAATTGTCGAATTGCATCGCGCAGGCTTTCGATATATTGACTTGAATATGTATTCTTTTACGCCCGATTCTGTCTATATGCAAGAAAACTGGCGCGAAGAAGTCAACAAGCTGAAAACTTTGGCTGATTCTCTCGGTATGAAATTTGCGCAAGCGCATTCGCAAGGTGGCAATCCGTTGTCCGAAGATTCGGCGCACGTCGATTTTTTGGTAGAAGCGACCATTCGCTCGATTGAAATTTGTCAAATGCTCGGTATCAAAAATACCGTTGTACATAGCGGCTGGGGGCAGGGGATTAGCAAAGAAGAATGGTTTAAAAAAAATAAGCTTTTCTATGAAAAGCTGTTTCCGACCGCCGAAAGATGCGGCGTAAACGTCTTGTGCGAAAATTCCACCAAGGCAAATATGGGGGACATGTACTATCTCATCAAAGGCGCGGATATGCGAGAGTTTATAAGATACGTCAACCATCCTAACTTTCACGCTTGTTGGGATACGGGTCACGCGAATTGCGAAGGGCATCAGTACGATGAAATTATGGCGATAGGCGATGAATTATACGCTATTCATTACAATGATAACCTTGGCGGCCGCGACGAGCACGTGGCGATGTTTTGCGGTACGTTAAATCACGACGAAGTGATAAACGCGTTGATGGACGTCGGCTACAAAGGATATTTTACGTTGGAATGTGACGCAACGTTGCGTAAGTATCTCGAGTGGACGGGACGAAGAAGACCGTATGATAAAGATACCAGATTGTCCGAGCCGCAATTATTTATGCAACGGCATATAGAAAAAATGCTGTACGACACAGCGGAATGGATGTTGGATAGTTACGGGATTTTAGAAAAATAAGTGGGTTTTGACAATGGATATTAAGAAAATAGATAAAAATTTTGATACCACTTTTATTCCGCCCGAAGATATCGAGTGGCGTTCGGCGAAAGAATGTCCGTTTTCCGTATACGGCGTTACGTATTCGGAAGAAGAAGGATTATACCGCCGTTTGCCCAAAGAAATTGCGGACGCGACCAACGAAGGCGTGGCGCTGTTGTCTAAAAATACGGCGGGGGGCAGAATACGATTTATTACCGATTCTCCGTACGTTGCCGTGCGTGTAGAAGAGCCGTTCGTATCTCCGTTTTCGCATATGACGATAGAAGGACAATGCGGCGTTTCATTGTTTGTAAACAACGCGTTTGAAGGCTCGGTAATGCCTTCTTACGATCAAATCGTAACGGCTGGCGCGGCGGACGGCGGGAAAATCGTCTTTGACGGTATCAGATATCCTTACGTAACGGACGGACGGCCCTATCAAGCGGAAATATTTTTGCCGTTATACAACGCGGTCAACAATGTGTATATCGGTTTAAAAAAGGGGTGCGTGTTACGAGAAGCAAACCCCTACAAGCATACGGCACCCGTGTTGTTTTACGGCTCGTCTATCACGCAAGGCGGTTGCGCAAGCAAGGCTGGGGACGATTACGTCAATATGCTTTGCCGTATGTTGGATACGGATATTTGGAATCTCGGTTTTTCGGGCAGCGCGATGGCGGAGCAGATTATAACGGAATACATTGCGGCGCAAAACCCGTCGGTTTTCGTTTTAGATTACGACCATAACGCGCCGACTGCCGAGCACTTGGCAAAGACGCATTTCGCCTTATACGAAACGGTACGAAAAGCGCATCCCGCCACCCCGATTATTATGATGACTATGCCTACGATTGCAGGATACGAAGATAGGGAATGGCATAAGGCGCGCCGAGAAGAGATATTAAAAAGCTTTGCAAAAGCAAAAGAGCTTGGGGATAAAAACGTGTATTTCGTTGACTGCTACGGCTGTTTTGGCGCAAGCGTAAACGGAGAATGCGGAACGGTAGATGGCTGTCACCCTAATTCTTTGGGCTTTTTGCGTATGACGGAAAGGGTGTATCCCGTGTTAGAGCGTTTGTTAAACGGAGAAAAATAATGCCGTATATATATCTAATTTTATCTGTATTTATGAGCGCGTCGTACAACGTATTCGGCGAGTTGTTTAATAGGCGAAACAAAGGGAAAAAGGATTCAAGCGCTTTTTACACCTTTCTTTTAATGCTGAGCGTATGTATAGGCTGGGGGATATTATACGCGTTGGATTTTTCTTTTGAAAGCAACGTTTTATGGTATTCCGTATTATTCGCGGCTTGCTATATTTTAACGAATATTGGTATGATTAACGCGTTGAAATACGGCAGCGTAACCTTGACAACGCTACTCATTAGCTTATCCTTACTGGTTACGACGATTTGGGGTTTTATTTTCTGGGGCGCAAAAGTGACGGCGCCCGTCGTGGTTGGCTTGGTATGCGTTGTAGCGGCAATATATCTTTGCTTATACACAAAAGAAAAAGATGAAAAAGCTTTTTCTTTGAAATGGTTGTTTTTTGTGGCGCTTGCCTTTTTTGGCAATGCAGGCTGTACCATTGTGCAACGAACGCAACAGGTGCAATTTAACGGACAACACGGCAATATGTTAATGTTGTTTGCTACTTTCTTTTCGGCAATATTTTGTCTTTTTATGTATTTGAAAAGCGATAAAAAGCATTCAAAGGCAATATTAAAAAGGAGTTGGTGGGCGCCCGTGTGCGCAGGCGTTTCTAACCTTGCTTTGAATGTATTGGTAATGCTGATGGCGCTCACAACCCTTTCGCCCAGCCTTGTGTACCCGGTAATCGGTGTTGGCGGGCTTGCTGTGGTGACGATATTCTCTTTGCTTGTGTTCAAAGAAAAAATGCGTTGGTGGCAATGGGTGGGCATTATCATCGGTATGATTGCAGTATTGTTATTATCTATTTCATAATGGCGATAAAAGCTGGGTGTAAATTTTAGGAAATTACGTAATGAAAGGAGACGAATATGGAACGGTTTACACAGGATAAGATAGAATATTTAAAACCTTTTTGGAAAAGTGAAAAAATTGTAAACGAAACGATTATGTTCGTTGGGGAAAAGGACGTTGGCGTATTGTTGTACGAACCCAAGCAAATCCTTTCCGTAAAAAATTATTTTTTGGATACGATTTATCAAGAAAACGTGGATTATATCCAAGACGGCAAGAAGATTTTTAGGCTCAGCGACAAGATTGCTTACTGGGAAGAAAAAGATTATTATACGCCGACCTTTGAACAATATCGCATAGGCGCGAACAAAGAGATTTGTCAAAGGTTTGGCGACGAAAGATTTTTGAAATACGGGGAAGGGGATACGTTTACGAAAAAACAGCTCGCCGTCAGTTATTTGCGCGACGATGCTTGGGACGGGCCGATTCCCTTGGATTATAGCGAAAAGCTTGCAAACGTCATTGGTAAGCTGAAAGCGGGTCAACCTTGTAAATTCCTTTTTTACGGGGACAGCATTTCTACGGGTTGCAACGCCAGCGGCACGCCGCAGGGCGGGAATACGCCCCCGTATATGCCGCCGTTCCCTGTATTGATTTGCGATTATTTACAGGATAAGTACGGAGCGGAAATCGAGCTTGTCAATACGTCCGTTGGCGGTATGGCGACAAAGTGGGGATTAGACAATATGGACGAGCGCGTCATTTCTTACGCGCCCGATATCGTGTTTATTGCGTTCGGTATGAACGATCCTGCGACGCCGAGAGAAGAGTATCGCAAAATGGTGCGTGAAATGATTGATAAAACGCATACGGCGTTGCCGAATACCGATGTTATGCTGGTTTCTTCCATTTTACCGAATAACGAAGCGGATGAATGGTGGTTCGCCAACCAACGGTTTTTCCATATGGACTTATCGGAAATTGAAAAGGAATATCCGTTTGTGGGCTTTGCAAACGTAACGGAAATGCAAGATTATATGCTGCGCAAAGGTAAACGCTATCGGGATATGACGGCGAACAATATCAACCATCCTAACGATTTTGCGCAAAGATTGTACGCGCAGGTTATTTTGGCGGCGCTGCTTGGAAAAGATTTTGATTTGTAAATTAGGGGATTAGAAAAAAGGATTTTAATATGAACGGTATTTTAGAAACCTTGAAAACGATAGATAAAAAACAATTTAAACCCATTCCGTTTTGGAGTATAAACGCGAAGCTGGAAAAGGCTGAAATTATTCGTCAAATTCATGAAATGCATACCTACGGATTAGGGGGCTTTGTTTTTCACGCGCGTACGGGGTTGGAAACGGAATATTTATCAGACGAATGGTTTGAAATGGTAGAAGCGGCGTTGGCAACGGCAAAGAAGTTGGGTATGCTCATGTGGATTTACGACGAGAATGGTTGGCCCAGCGGCTTTGTGGGCGGCAAATTGCTTAAAAAAGAGAGCAATCGCGCGGCTTTTTTAACCTATAAAATTTTGGACGAATATGACGAAAACGCTTTTGCCGTTTATGAATACACGCAGGAAGGCGGAGCAAGGTGGCTGAAAGAAAAAGAGAAAATCCAAGGGGGATATTATACGGTTTATATAAATTATTCCGACGCGTATACCGACATCTTAAACCCCGAAGTAACCGATCAGTTCATCGAAGAAACGTACGAAAAGTATCATCAGCGATTTGCAAGCCTTTTCGGTAAGGAGCTGGTAGGGTTCTTTACGGACGAGCCGCAATATTATCGCTATGAAACGCCTATTTCGGCGGTTACCGAAGAAGAATTTTTGAAAGAGTACGGATACGACGTCCGTGAAGGGCTGCTGTATCTGTTTATACAAAACGAAAAAGGATATTCTTTCCGCGTGCAGTACTATAACTTGATGAATAGACTGTATTGCGAAAATTTCTACAAGCGTTTGATGGACTGGTGTGAAAGCAAAGGCTGTCTTTTGACGGGGCATACGGTTGAAGAAACCTTTCTCTCGACCCAAATGTGGGGTAGCGCCGATGCCGCAACGTCCTATTTATACGAGCATATTCCCGCTATCGACAATCTCGAAAAGAGCCTTACGGCGGAAATTTCGGCAAAGTTGGTCGGTTCGGTGGCTGCGCAAACGGGTAAGAAAATCGTTTGTACGGAAACCTTTGGGATCAGCGGTTATTCCGTCACGCCCAAGCAGTTGAAATTGATTGCGGATAAGCAGTACGTCTACGGCGTCAACACGATGATACAGCATTTATACAACTACTCGTTGGCTGGGCAGGGCAAAACGGATTGTCCGCCGTCGTTTGGGCGTATGATGCCTTGGGTGTCTGGATATTCGCAGTTTAATTCCTATTTTGAAAAGTTGGGATATATGATTGCAAACTCCGAAGAACACGCTCCCGTTGCCGTAGTAGTACCGATGGAAAGCGTATATTTGGATTATATTCGCTCTGATGAAACGGAAGCGCAAAACAACGTAGACACACCGTTTTGGGAAACGCTGACGGCGTTGAGAAACGCGGGCGTAGCGTATCATTTCGTCAACGAGAAGGTTTTGGAAAAAATCGGCGACGTAAACAACGGAACGTTGACGGTGGGCGAACGCGCGTACAGCGCGGTGGTTCTTGCGAATTGCCGAGAATTAAAGTCGAACACCCTTTCGATTTTGAAAAAGTATGCCGCCGCAGACGGGAAGCTTTGTATCGCAGGGGGAACGCCGAATTTTGTGGACGGCGTAAGGACGGAAACGGGCTTGGTTGGAAATTGTACGATAGCAGAATTGCCCAAACCCATTTCTATGGCGGCGGACAATACGGTCAGCTATTGCTATCGCACGTTTAACGGTAAAAATTTCCTGTTCGTTGTAAACGAAAACGACGTACCCGTGGCTTTGCGCACGGAAATCCCTTTTTCGCGTATTGATTTGACGAACGACAAGGGTTATAGCGCGATGAACGAGCATATCGTTGCGGCAGGCGCGTCTATTCTACTGGAAGAAAACGGGGCGTATAAGGAAGATTTTACATACGGAAAGGAAGAATACAGCGTCGTACCGCAATATCTTGCTTCCGAAGAAAACAATTTAACAATCGAATGTATTACCGCTATCAAGGAAAACGGCGAATCGTTGACGGGATATATTTACGGCGTATTTGAAACGCTGATAAAAAGCAATTATAAAGGTTCTCTTCGCGTGCAGTTCCGCTTTGAAAGCGATTGCGATAGAGAAATAACGCTCACGCGCGAGAAACAGAATATTTATAACGTAGCCTTTAACGGAGCGGTGCTTGGAGAATTTACCCAAGCGGAAGAAGACGTCAATTTCGAATACGCGCAGTTGAAGGCGAAGCAAGGTAAAAACGTTTACGAATATGAAATCAATTTCACCGTATTCCACAAAGCGACGGAAATTCTTTATAAAGAAGGCGTGCCCGAAAGCTTGATAAATT
>JBGVRC010000110.1:0-1750 GCA_045128055.1 Candidatus Scatosoma sp.
AAGCGTGTAACTATCCCCTGCGCTTGTTTCTTGACTTTCGGGTATCGGTCAAAGGTAAACGTTTCGTCTTCGCCCAACGTTAAACCGCTTGCCGCCGTCGCCATCTCCTGTACGGCTGTGTCGTATAAGCGTTCTACTTGCTTCGCGTACCTCTCCGTAGTCCTGTAATGCTTAGCGTCAAATCCTCGAAGCTGTACTATTAGTTTTTCTTCCGCCATAGTTATTTTTATTAAATCCCGCGTCTAAGCGCGTTTCTCGTCCCGCCTGTATATTTTATCGTCGGGGCAAAGAAACGCGCACACGCGGCGTTTTAGGTATTAAAATAATACGCTTTCGGCTAAATAGTGGGTTCGCCTTGATAAAAAGCGTTGTCGCGCTCCTGTTCCTGTGCTATACGCTCCAGCTCTTCGTCGGGGTTGTCCGCCCAGCCTAAGCGTCGTACTGTTGTCTGCTGGCTGGCTATTGGCTTCTGTCCGTTGGCTGCTTGTAACAGGTTTATTTTGCCTAGCTCGTCTTCAATGATGTAAGGCACTATTTCGGGTTCTACTATAATGCTGTCGCAAGCTGCCGTAAAGTCCTTCGCGCCCGCGTTCGCCTGTTTCAAAAACGCCTTAACGACGTTTACGCGCCTTTGTAGGTAGTCGTCAAAAATTTCGCATTTGTCCTGCACTTTTAGGTGCGCGTCCATAAATAGAAGCTTTAAGGCTATGCCGCTTACTGCGCCTATGCCCTTGACCGTGTCAAACGAAATGTCGGGCGTTTGTGTTATAGTATAAATAAAGCGGAGCAAGGTTTCTATTTCAAGCTTTACGCTTTCGGGTGCGCTCTGCCAGCTCAAATAAGAAGCCTTAGCACCTTCCTCGCCCTCAATAATGCCGCCCGCTTCTCCCTTGCGCGCAAAGCCTACGACGTGACCCTCTACAAAGATTTTCGGCGCGGCGTGGTAGTCGTTGGTATCGCCGAAGTTTGAAAGTAGCTTTTCCAATCGGTCTATAAGCGGTTGTACGTCTTCCCACTCGGTTTGTGGCTGGCAGCCGTAAATAACGGGAATTTTCCCTATGGTTAAGTCCTTCGGGTAGCCCTCTACTAACGTCCATTCGCGCCCTGCTTCTATTCCCTGCGTGCCGTCGCAATACCACATATAGTGCTTGTCTGCTGTGTAGGTTTCGAAGTATGTACGCTCCTTCATATCCTTGTCTTTGCGGCTGAACTCGCGGCTAAACGCTACCATATCGCGTGTTTCGTCGAAGTATGGGTAAAGCTTATCGCCCAAAGCTGGACTAAATATGGCTACTTTGAACTTGCGTTTTGTCGGGAAGCCGTAAGTAGTATGCTCTTCGCGCATTTCTACAGGATACCACAATTCGGCTACTTCCGTGCTGCTATATAAGCTGCGGGCGACCTTGCGGTTAATGGTGCGCTCTTTTACGTCGTGGAATATGCGGTTTACTGCCTTCAATACGTCCGCTTCTTTGGTGTTCTCTTCGGGCGTTGCGTTGTAGTTTACAGGGTTGCCAAAAGTGAAGGCTACGGCGCGCTTGGTTATAAGCTTCTGTATAGCTAACGCCACGCGGTTTACGGCTTCAATCCTATAACCCTGTTCCGTTGTATACTCTACGTTTGGGTTGATGTTCTTAACTTCTCCGTACTCGTCGCTGTCCTTGTCTACGACTACCAATTTGTCGGGGCGCAGCTTCGGGTCGTTAATGTCGTGCAGCTTCGGGTCGTACTCCCTTACGTTCTGCGTAGT
>JBGVRC010000111.1:0-1639 GCA_045128055.1 Candidatus Scatosoma sp.
TGTTTGACGGATAGCTGACGTTAATTGTTCTTGTGTCACTAGATTTCCCGCTTCGTCTTTGGATACGAATGTATCTTTGATTTTGCTTGTAATCGCGTCCGCCGTCATTTCCAGTTCCGCATTTTTAACGCGTTCTTCTAACCCATCATGCGATTGCTCGATTTCCTGGACGACGCCTTGAATTTTACCCAATTCAGCCGTTAGTTTCGTGATGTTCTTCTTATATTTGAGTTGTGATTCCGTATAGGTATTAGTATTTTCACTTTCACCAATCGAGTCTAATTGACCGCTTAATCCCCCGTTAAACGTAAGTTTGTTCCGACCGCACATTAATGGAAAGATGTCCCCTTTATAATCGGTAAATTGAAAAATATCCCCTGGATCAAGTGTTAAATCCCCCCGGTAATTCAAGGTTGCGGCCGTGAATGACAAGCCGTTTAATTGGTTGTAAATTGCGTCGATATTTTGTTCCGTCACATACGGGTTTTCAAACGCTACACATTGACCGCTACTATCCCCGCGGGTAATGCCGACGTCCCCAAACTGACAGAATACTTTTGAGACGCGATAGACGTCTTTCACATCGAATGAAAAACACGCTTTAGCCGGAATGGCGCGCTCGACCGTTTGGAATCGTTGAATTTCAAGATGGCCCGCGCGATTAATGCTCATATTTCCCCCATTTAACGACGCAATAAATCCTAATGTTTCGCGGCAAGTATACCCATATAAAGCCCCCTTAATCGGGACATCGCGGAATACTCCGTCATACGTCATTCCAATTTGAAATAAGACGTCCTCAAATAACGCGCCCAACGTCTTGTGATTGGCACTAGGGATATATTCGTCGACAAATGTCACCATTTTGTCATAACACGTCAACGTCATTTTCTCTTTGTTGATAGTGGTGCTATCGACATAATAAACCCCTAATGGGGCTCGCTCGTCCTTTTCACCCACTCGTAAGGACGTAAACAATTTAAGTTCATCGCCGGTTTGGATGGTTGGTGTGGTAAAAATCTCTAACGTTAAGGCGTTTGACATCGTTTGCCCGATCGTAAAGGTATCATTATCAAATACCCCTCGTTCTAACTCAAAACGAATAATGGCGTCAGTGGGATACCTAACCCCACTAATCTCCACTTCAACGGCGAGCGTTCGCGAGATGTCGTCCATCGCTTGTAAAAACGAATTGCTGACTTGATACATAACACTCCCCTACCTTTCAATAAAATTCATGCTTAATTGACTCCACTGTGGGGTCCCCTTATGCCATGTATAGACGGGCGCGGTGCGCGACCCGACATACATGGTTTTCGTTAATAATGTCCCGGTTTGAGGATCGGGATACGTCACCCTAAAAAATTCATCTTTCACCGCTTGAAGTAGCGTTGAAATTTCGCTATTCGTAAGGGCTCCCCAGGTACATGTCAATTTACGCTTCGTTGCCACGCGATCACGCGTCAGTTCCCCCAGGACGTTTCGTGTCGCCGTGGCGTCAATATCTTCTAATGCGACGCTAAACGTTTGTGGCGATTTAATCGCCACCCCGTTAATTTTTAACATGATGTCACCCCCTAAACATTTAATAGCACGCGTCCCGATTGACGTTGTAATTGATTGATTGAATCAATCACCA
>JBGVRC010000112.1:0-1595 GCA_045128055.1 Candidatus Scatosoma sp.
TCCACGTTTTCATATTTCTTTGCCATAGGTTGAGTTGTTCCCTCCCGAATATAATTTAAATTGAGCTATGCCGCCAACGGCGGAAAGTATCGCCGCAGCCAAATGCTCGTCCGTAATCGCCGCCACTTTCACGGCAGGGCGGTGCAAGGTTTCACCTAAAACGCCGCTATCCGTCATAACGAGCGGACAATGCAATCTTTCTTTTGCCAGCAGAGCGGGTTTCAACGAATTTTTCCCCACGCCGCCGTCCACGAGAATTAAATGTACGCCTTTCTTTTGTTTTTCCAATCTATCCACGCCAAACACGATTTTTCCCGCGCGGATACAAAACCCAAGATAGGTTTCAATTTTATTTTTCTCCACCGTTCTCCTCCAAGGCGTCCTTATAAACGTCAGCGGATACGTCCGTGGAAAACGCTTTATTCAGCAGCTTTTTGGTTTGCAATTTTTTCAAACACTCTTCGCCGCTACAAATATACGCGCCGCGCCCGGGCGCTTTGCCCGTAACGTCCAAACGGATTTCCCCGTCCGCGCTTTTCACCACGCGCGTCATCTCGCTCTTAGGCTTCATTTCCCGACAAGCAATACACATACGCATAGGTATATTTTTTTTCTTGGTCATAACCGACCCCCGTATTTTTTTAATTGCCCTTCAAGCGCTTGAAAAAGCCGCGAAAAATTATTCTTCTACCGCTTCTTCTGCGCTGTCGATTTCCGCCAAAACTTCCGCCGCTTCGGGAGAAGACGCGCTCTTTACGTCAATCTTCCAACCCGTCAAACGAGCCGCCAAACGCGCGTTCTGCCCGTCGCGACCGATTGCCAAGGAAAGCTTTTCATCGGGAACGATAGCCATTGCGCTACGTTCGCCGCGCGCCGTAACGGACAATACCGTTGCAGGGGACAAAGCCTTATAAATAAACGCCAAAGGATCTTCGTTCCAAAGAATAATATCGATTTTTTCACCGCCGAGTTCTTCTACGACAGCGTTTACTCTCGCACCGCGGTTACCCACGCAAGCGCCGACCGCGTCCACGCGTGCGTCGTTGGACAAAATCGCCATTTTGGTACGTTGACCGGGTTCACGCGCGATTTCCTTAATTTCTACGATACCTTGCGCAATTTCGGGTACTTGTTCTTCAAAAAGCTTCTTCACCAAGCCCTGCGCCGTACGAGAAACGACGATTTGCGAATTTTTACCGTTATTTTTTACGCGCTTCACAAACACTTTCAACTTGTCGCCAACCGCATACTTTTCGGTGGGAACTCTGTCTTGGGGTGGCATGACCCCTTCGATTTTCTTGTCGCTGAGCTCCACGTACACGTTGCGTTCGTCGATTTTGCGGATAACGCCGTCCATAAGCTCGCCTTCTTTGTCCGAAAATTCGGAGAAGGTGTTGTCGCGTTCCGCTTCGCGCAATTTTTGCATAATAACCTGCGTAGCGGTTTGCGCCGCGATACGGCTGAAATTTTTGGGAATGAAGGTTTCTTCAATCACGTCGCCCACTTGATAGTTGGGGTTGAGCTCTTGCGCGTCTTCCAAGGAAATTTCCTTGTCCTTGTCTTCCACTTCTTCCACAACGTAGCGCGTAGCCTTG
>JBGVRC010000113.1:0-4529 GCA_045128055.1 Candidatus Scatosoma sp.
TTCAGCGTTGTGATGGAATTGCACCAACGGAATCCGGCTGCGAATGGGAAAATATTAAATTATTTATCTCAAAACTATTTGTATCCAACAAGTTTGGACAAATTGGTTTACGCATCGCAACTTTTGCAAGCCGAAGCTATAAAATACGGCGTAGAGATTTTAAGAAGAAACCGCGGCAGGTGCATGGGCGCTTTGTATTGGCAACTCAACGACTGCTGGCCTGTTGCAAGCTGGGCAAGCGTTGACGGCTACGGTAGATATAAGGCGTTGCATTACGAAGCAAGAAGATTTTTCGAGCCTGTACATATTTCTTGCGCGGAAGTGGGCGAATATTCAACCAGAAAGGACATCACGGACGAAAGATATTTTGGCTATGAAACCAAAGCGCAAATTTTTGTCAACAACGACACCTTGCAAGACGTAACGGGTAGAGTGGAATGGCAACTTTGCGCGGCGGACGGTACGGTGTTGCAGGAAGGCGGGCAAGAGCTTACGGTAAAAGCGCTTTCGTATGCCAGCCTTGCGGAAATCGACTTTAATAAGACGGACGTAAGAAACAATTATTTGGCGTATTCGTATATCGTAGACGGCGAAGTCGTATCCTTTGGCACAGTACTCTTTACCAAGCCCAAGCACTTCCGTTTTATAGACCCCAAGCTGCGCGTGGAAGTTGTAGATGATGAAATTATCGTCAAAGCGGACGCGTTTGCAAAATACGTATTTATCTACAATGAAAATGACGACCTTATCCTTTCGGACAACTTCTTCGATATGCATAAGGGCGAAAAGAGAATAAAAATTCTTTTCGGCGAAGCGAAAAACTTGCTGGTAAAAACGGTTTTCGATATTAAATAATTACAAACGAATAAACGAAACGGACGGCTTTGCGCCGTCCGTTTTTAAATCATTTTCTTTACGAAATAGCCGTTGTGAAATATAAAGTAAGGTTTTCAGGGTTTTCTTTCCTGCCGTTTTCTACCCACCAAC
Source organism: Candidatus Scatosoma sp. (assembly GCA_045128055.1). Taxonomy (GTDB): domain Bacteria; phylum Bacillota; class Clostridia; order Christensenellales; family Borkfalkiaceae; genus Scatosoma. The sequence continues at coordinate 988 of JBGVRC010000113.1, forward strand.
GCGCGGTTTCCACAAAAGTCGCGCAAATATGTCCTATCCAATAGCTGCGCGGCAGTTCTTTTGCTTTCGCAATTTCAAAAAGATGGGCTTGCTTTTCGATAAGCTTTGTCAAGTTTTCCTTGAAATATCTCAAAAACAGCTCGTTGTTTTCGCCTGCTAATAAATCCAAAATACAGTTATCGTTTTTTTGCAGGTGTTGGAATAAGTGTAAAATAACCGAAGACGGCGCGTCGCATTCAAAAATATGCCTATGTTTCTCGCTATTGTTTTCCGTCGCGTCGAAAATATGGCAAAATAACTCTTCGCAAAGGGCTTTTAATAAAAAATCCTTCGTTTCAAAATGGGCGTAAAAAGTCGCCCTGCCCACGTCCGCTTTTTCAATGATATCCCCAACCGTAATTTGGTTGAAATGCCTTTTGGCTAATAATGCGGTAAAAGCCTTAAAGATGGCTTCCCGCGTCTTTCTTTGCCGTCTATCCATTGTTTTCTCCGTACATTTTTTTCAATTTGTTCTATAACGTACAATCTTGCCTATCTATATGTCGCTATTTATTGCCTTTTTTTATCGGCAGAAGTATAATAATACCGAACAAAGTGTTCAATAACATATTTATTGTATCACAAACATATATTTTTGTCAAGGCGGAAAAATATGAAAACGGAAAAGAATATTTTTATAGCGTTTGTTTTAAATTTTATATTTGCTATTTTTGAATTTGTCGGTGGGATTTTTACGGGCAGCGTTGCCATTATCTCCGACGCAGTACACGATATCGGGGACGCCGCCAGCATCGGCGCGGCGTTTTTCTTGGAAAAGAAAAGCAAAAAACAGCCCGACGAAGCGTATACTTACGGCTATGTAAGATATTCCGTCTTGGGCAGCGCAATTACTACGCTTATCCTTTTGGCGGGTTCTATTTTGGTGATTTATAACGCTATACAAAGGATAATCACGCCTACGCAAATTGATTATAACGGAATGATTATTTTTGCGATTGTAGGCGTATGCGTCAATTTTACCGCGGCTCTTTTTACGCACGGTGGCGGCTCGCTCAATCAAAAAGCGGTCAATTTGCATATGCTTGAAGACGTGCTGGGTTGGGTAGTCGTCCTTATCGGCGCGCTCATTATGCGTTTTACCGATTTTTATATTCTCGACCCGTTGATGTCTATCGGCGTAGCCGTTTTTATCCTGGCCAACGCCTTAAAAAATGCAAAGGCGGCGGTGGATATTTTCCTTGAAAAAACCCCAAGCAACGTAGATGTCCTGGAAATCAAACGGCATATTGAAGAAATAGACGGGGTTGCGGACGCGCACCATATTCATATTTGGAGTATGGACGGACAGAGCCATTACGCTACGATGCATATTGTCGCAAAAGGAAATTTTCACGAAATTAAAGACGAAATTCGTCGCGAATTAAAGGAGCACGGTATATCTCACGTAACGCTGGAAATGGAAAGCGTAGGCGAGCATTGCCACGAAAAAATATGCCGTGTGGACAGCTCTGCTTTGCAGGGGCATTGCCAGCATCACCACCATCATCATTAAAGAATTTTAGGGTTTGATAGGTTTAAAAGAATAAGCTTTTGCGCATACTTGTACGGTATGCGTAAAACAAGCCTAAAAAACCTATCTAAAATCGCGAAAATACTTACAATCGGGAGTTCGCTCGGTGGGGTGTCGCTTGCCGTTTTGACGGCAAGCGCAAGCGGTTATACGCATTGGGCAAGTCGGCTTTTGTATTTCACGGCGCAGTCGAATATTTGGATGGGGCTTACGGCGTTTGTTTTGCTTTGTTTTCCGCGGAATAAAACGGCTTTTCAAATGGGGAAAGGTTGGAAAACGGCGTATGCGTTGAAATATGTTTTCACCGTTTCCATCACCTTGACGGGGCTTGTGTTTTGCGGCTTGCTTGCGCCCTTTTGCGGGGACGAGTACAAGCCTTGGACGACGGCAAATTTTCTCACGCACGTGTTCGCGCCTGCCTTTGCCGTTTTGGATTTCTTTTTGGACGAAAATCAACCGTTTGTCAGTAAAAAGCAAACGTTGTGTTGTTTAATTCCGCCCCTTTTATACAGCGTCTTGGCGAGTACGCTTTGCTATTTTGGCGTAGATTTTGGCAGGGGAAAAACTTATCCGTATTTTTTCTTAAATTATCGCTCGCCAGCAGGTATTTTCGGCTTTTCCCGTGAGCGGCCTTTTTTTATGGGGGAATTTTATTGGCTGGTATTGCTTGGCCTGTTGGTATGGGGGATTGCTTGGTTGTATGCGCGCTTGTACAACGCAATTTGGCGAAAAGGCGCGTTTAAAGGGGAAAAACGTCGATAAAAAGGCGTTTTTTCTTTTCGTATTTCCTTGATAAAGCGTTGAAATTTCAAGAAAATTATGTTATGATATAGATAGACTTTTAAAACAAAAAAGGAAAAATTGTATGGGCGAAATAACGGCGCAACAGCGTGAAAAAATGGGCAAAAGGGCAGGGATTGTCGGCATAGCCGTCAACGTGTGCTTAGCGGCTGGGAAAATGATAATCGGGGCGTTGTTCGGTTTGATTTCCGTGATGGCGGACGGGCTGAATAATTTAACCGATTGCGGAAGCAGTATGATTTCCCTGCTTTCGTTTAAGCTCTCTTCAAAGCCTGCGGACAAGGAACACCCTTACGGACACGAACGGATTGAATACATATGCTCGCTCGTCGTTGCGTTTATCATTATGCTGGTGGCGTTTGAAACGATAAAGGAAGGCGTGGGGAAAATTCTCGACCCGACCGAGCTGCTCTTTTCCTATTGGGCAATCGTTGTGTTGCTCGCGTCTATCGCGGCAAAGGGCGGTTTGTACTTATATTACAAGGCTACGGCAAAGAAAATCCATTCGGATATCTTGCGCGCGTCGGCGGTAGATAGTTTAAGCGACTGCGTTTCCACAACCGTGGTTTTGATAACCCTTATCCTTGCCAAGTTTTTCTCGATCAACGTCGACGGCTATGCGGGCAGCTTGGTGGCTCTCTTTATCGCTTGGTCGGGGATAGGCATTTTAAAGGAAACCTTCTCAAAGCTCATCGGGCAAGCCCCTGACGAGCAAATGATTGAAGACATCAAAAACAGAGTTTTATCCCGAAAAGAAGTGCTCGGCTTGCACGATTTAAGCGTGTATAGCTACGGACCGAATAAGTATTTTGCAAGCGTGCACGTGGAAGTGGACGCAAACGTGGACGTCCTTGCTTCGCACGAGCTTGTGGACGAAATAGAGCGGGATTTTGCCTTACATACCAACATTATTTTGACGGGGCATCTCGACCCCATCGTGACGGACGACGAATGCGTCAATGCGTTGCGTTGCCAAACGCAGGATATTTTAAAAGAGCTGGATGATAGGCTTTCTATGCACGATTTCCGAATGGTGGTGGGGGAAAAGCGTACCAACGTTTTATTTGACGTAGCCGTACCCTACGGAGTGATGGTAAATAAAGAACAGCTTAAAAAGGATTTAGAAGAAAAAATTGGCGGTATTGATAACAAATATTGCTGTATTATAACC
>JBGVRC010000114.1:0-7368 GCA_045128055.1 Candidatus Scatosoma sp.
CGCAAACGTGTCGAACGTCCTTCATATAAACGTCCATATCTACGTCAATACCGACTTTACCGATGGGAGAGCCGATGGACCAAACGGCAATACCGCTCTCCGCCAAGATTTTTGCGTATTCTTGTGCTTCGTCTAAGGAAAAATCTTTTACGTTTTTCCCTGCGATACTTCTAAGTTCCAAATAAGAAATATTGTTTCTTTTCAACGCCGCAATTTGACCGCCCAAACTGCTTTCTGCTTCATCTGCAAATGCGCACAGTTTAATCATCATCGAACCCTTCCTTTAATTTTTTGGATATTTTTTGTTAATTTCTTTAATTCTATCTTTTTGCTTTCCCGTCAGTTTATCCGAACGGTCGTAACGGTAAAAACCGTTTTGTTCCTGCTCTATATCGTAAAGCTGCGTATAACAAAACCCCGATATTTTTTTGCAATCCGTTATCAAAGCAATCAGTTTTTCATAATTCTCCACGAACGCATCCGCATCCGTTTCACCTTCTCTATACCCCCAACCGCCTTCTTGTAGTTCCGTCTTTAATACGGCGCCGCCGCATTCGCTTATAAGCACGGGACAGCCTTTTTTATAGTGGCTTTCTTCACCGTCGCAATCCAAAAACTGCACTTGAATTTTATCTTCATTCGTCAGTTCGTCAAAACATTGTTTCAGCTTTTCCAAGCCTTCATAACAGTGGAAGTCAAATACGTCTGTTTGATTGCCGTGATGACCGCCGCTAACGTCGATAACGGGACGGGTAACGTCAAAAAGTTTCGTAAATTGATATACCGCATCAATAAAACGAATATCGCGTTTTTGGTCGTGCGTCGTTAGCGCGCCCCATACTTCGTTCAAGGGACACCAAAGAATGATGGACGGATGGTTGAAGTCGCGTTTCATCGCTTCTTCCCATTCCGTAATGAATTGCCCAACGCTGCCAAGAGTGGAATAATCCACACCCCAGCTTGGCATTTCGCCCCAAGTCAAATACCCTTTCTTATCGCAAAGATAAATCATTTTGGGATCGAATATCTTTTGATGCAGTCTTGCTCCGTTAAAGCCTAATCGCAAACCTCTATCAATATCCGCTTCCATTGCTTCTACGGACGGTGCCGTCATAATCCCATCGGGGAAATAGCCTTGGTCAAGCACTAATTTTTGATAGATTTTTTCTCCGTTTAAGTAAAAATCATACCCTTTGTATTCAACCTCGCGAAGCCCGAAATAAGAATACACCCTATCTTCTTCAAATTGAAAAATGACATCGTATAATTCGCCTTTACCAAGCTCCCATAAATGCTCTTCGTCAAGGGATATTTTCACCTTTTCGCGGTATTTCATTTCCCCTTCCGCAAAACCTACCTTTTTACCCTCGTATTCTACGGTAATCGCATACCTGCCATTGCCATTCGTGATTAAATCAACAATAACAGACTTATCTTTCACGCTAGGATAGAAGTAAAATTCACGAATTTTTTGCTTGGAAACATGCTCCAACCAAACGTTTTGCCATATTCCCGTTGTACGAGTGTAAAAACAGCCCCACGAATCCTTTTGAAAAGATTGTTTTCCGTGCGCTTGACAGTTCGCCGTTTCATCGTTAACGATGAGGAAAAGTTCATTTTCCCCTTCTTGAACGTAAGCGGTAATATCCAACGAAAAGGTCGTATGTCCGCCGATATGCATTCCCACGCACCCGCCGTTCAAATACACCACCGTTTTATAATCCACCGCGCCAAAATAAAGCAAAACGCCTTCTTTCTTTTTCGTATAGGTGAATTTCTTTTTATAATAGCAGTTGCGAATAAAATCCGTATTACCTATGCCCGACAATACACTTTCAGGCGCATAAGGTACGCGAATGGGTTGCCACGTTATGTTATCGTACGAAAACAACCATCCGTCGTTTAAGTATTCCGTTTCTTCACGGATAAAAATAGGATTCGGGAAAGATAATTTATTCATAATGATCTCCTTAAATTACTTCCTTAAATAAGTTTTCCTGTTTCTAAATATCGTTGCAAGGATAAATAAATCCCTGCCGTCCAACCAAGCATTTCGGGCGTACCGTATTCTTCACCGATACCAATTTCGCCCGTCACCACGTCGTATTTTTCATACAACGCACCCGTCTTATCAAAAATCTCATCTAAAATATGGATATATTTTTCTGCAATTCGTCTTGCGGAAACGTCATCGTCCACGGCGATTGCCGCTGCAACGCATACATAGAATAACGGCGCCCAACCGTTCGGCGTAGCCCATTGAAAACCTTTTTGCTCGGTTTTTGCTGAAACCACTCCATACGGATATTCAAGCTCTGCAAGCAATCTTGTAAAGCCTGCTTTATCCTTACTTACACCTACGAAATAAGGGAAAAATCCTGCGCAGCTATACACACCCGACGTTTTTAAAGATGCGCAGCAATCATAATCGAAATACACCCCTTTTTCGCCTTGCATTGCTGCCATTTTTTCCTTTCGCTCGTTTGCCCGTTTCAACCAAACGTCAGCACTATCCGCGTCTATCTCCGCCAACAAAATTTCATCCGCGTATAATAAACTGCTCAAATCCACCGCCGCATACTTCGTGCAACCGCTTGGAAAACGGGGAGAGAAGTCCCAACCCGATTCGGCTTCCGCCATAATATCTCTGCCCCGTTCCACCGTATGCGGTGTTTCCACACCCACACGCCGTGCATAGAAATAAGTAAAGGCAAGGTATTCTTCGTCGTTTGTTTCCGCGTCATAATGTTCAAAACCGTCGGTATTTGTACGACGACTACGCCAAAAGGAATATTCCATTTTCAATGCATTCGTGAAACGCTGTTTTTGTTCACTTGTCAACTCACTCCAAACATCTTTCAACGCCAGTCCAAAAAACGGCGGTTGGGAACGATTTAACAGCGGAGTTCTCGTTCCGTTAGGAATATACCCAAACTTCTCAATCAAAAACGCAAAGTTTTCCAAATTGTTGATCGCTTGCTGAATATTCCCCGTCAAAATCAGGCCTTTGTTGGTAAAGTAAGTATCCCAATAATACATTTCTTGAAAGGAATCTTTTATACTGGGCACCGTGTAGGGTTTTGGCAAAACAACCAGGTCAGGATCTTTGCCGTCGCTTTTCCTTGTTGTTTCCGTTATATGTGCGAATATGTACTCTTTAACCGTCATTGAAAATTATAAACTCCCGTCAAAATACTCTTTTTGATTTAATAAGGTATAGTAATAAATAGGCATTGCTGACCAACCGTGACAAAGTGTGCCCGTATCGCAAAGAGCCGCCGCCCCGTCTTCCGTTTCCCAGAAAGTCGTTGCGCCCTTTTTAAGCATAGTCGAATACTTTCTATCTATGTCCCTCAAAATAAACTGCTTATATTTCTGACCGTTTACTTTAAGCAAAGCTTCGTACATAAATGTACTCATAGAAAGGGTAATAGGAATAATACAATCGGACGTTAAAATATTTTCCGCTAATTGCTCTCCGCCAAAACCACACAAAATCGCCAAGCTGTTGCCAAGAGCCGTGTAGAATGGTTTACCTTGCGTCGTCGCTTTATATAAGCCCTTTTCTTTGTCGTAAAAGGTTTCTTCAATCGCTGTCCGCATCTTACTTTCGTCAAAGTCAAACGCCACACCTTTATATTCGCAAAGTTTTTTATAATGACGAAGGCTGTGCAAGAACATACAATTCAAAATCAAATCGTATTTATTACGCTTTTCATTGGGGTCGGTACGGCTACGATGTTCTACGTCTACGCTTCCATCCGTCCATTCATAAAAATTCCAGTAGGGATACGGGAATGCATCGATAAGCCCGCAATCGTCTACGCGAGAAATAAACGCTTTCATCACCGTTGTAACGGCGTCGAACGTTTCGTCTAAAATGCTGACGTCACCGCTTCTATCGATATATTCCGCAAGCTGAATGGCATATGCCAAACTGAAAAACGGAATCGGAAAATCCATCCCCGACGGATAACAAATACACAGCAAACCGTCTTCTCTAACGCCGTGTGAAATTAACGATAGATTAGAACGCACAAACTTAAAATCGTCAAAAGCGCAATACGCCGCCAACATCTCGTTACGAGCGTCCAAAGTGTACAACGCTTGCTCGCGCCAAGGGCAATCTTCAAAATGCTCGTGCATACAAGCGCGTAAGGTGCGCAAACTCGTAGCATAAATCTTTCGGCGAGTTTCGTCTTTTAAGAAGTTCGGCTTTATATGAATGGGATAATCCACCGAGCGCACGCCGATATAACGAATATTTATCGGTTTTTTATAATACACCTGCAAGTATCTGCCTGCAATACGGCGGAAATAGTTACAATACTTGTTTTCACCCTTTTTCGCCACATATTCCACGCTGTAATCCATCGCGTTATTGATGATACGGCGAACTTGATTATTGAATAAATATTCCCCATAAGAAATGAGAATTTCCTGCTCGTCCGCGCTATCAAAATCCAAATCGATAAAACCAACTGTTTCTTGCCCTAAATCAATCAAATAGCTTGTACCGTAATCCATAATAGAAATCGGTTGACGTTCGCCCACGACCAGTTTTTCATTAGGACGAGAAAAAAGATTTTTACTCTTTTCTACCGCAACCGCTTTCGTGAAATCCCCTTCCGCCGTTCTATTTCCATAGTATTGGAAACTTTGCCCAAGTTGCACCGTAATCAGCTTATTACGATGATTTTCATATAAATTACAAATACGGCAATCTATCTCTTCATTCGATTGCACCAACACTTGATTATCCGATTTTATCTCGAAAATAACGCCTGCGTTATCTTTAATATACGTTTGCGTGTCTATTCCATAATACCATACAAGCAACGAAACTTGGTTGTTTTCCTGTAAGTATTTCGTGATATCTACACTATCGTACACCTTATAATCGGGATAATCGGCATATTGCCCAAACGCCGCAATTTGCCCATTGATATAAAGCACATAGTTACTGTCTGCGGCAATATTAAAAATTGTTTTTTTATTGTTTGGCATGGCGAAACAGAAAGAAAACTCTACATATTCATCGGGAGTATTCTCTCTGTTTTGCCATATCCATTTTGCTTTTTCTAAATCTCTCATTCTAAATTATTATCCTTTTACTGCGCCAAACAACTGCACGCCGCCGATAATTCTGTTTTGGAATACTACAAACAAGCCCATAGGAATGATACTCATTAGTACGCAAGTTGCCATTTGTACGTTGGCTTTGCTGTCAATATCGCTTGAACCCGTGAAGAACTTTTGATATAAACCAAGCGCGAAGGTGTACATCTCCTCGTCTTGAATATAAATCAACGGTCCTTTATAATCGTTCCAAACCCCTAAAAATGCATTTGCCGCAATATACAGCAAAATAGGAAAAACTATCGGGAAATTGATATAAAACATACGTTGCAAAGTATTTGCCCCGTCGATTTTTGCCGCTTCATCGAGCGTTACCCCCGACGCCAACAAGAATTGACGCACAAGGAAAATATTCATAATACCGCCGCCGCAAAACGCGGGAATAATCAACGGCCAATACGTTCCGTAAAGCCCTAATCTTACGTACAACAAGAAGCTGGGAATGCCTGTTACCGAACCGCTGATCATCGTACAAGCAAGTGCCACGGCAAACCAAAAATCTCTACCTTTGAAATTACATTTGGAAAAGCCGTATGAACAAAGGAAACAAGACAACGGAACACATATCGTATGTGTTAATAAAATGATTGCCGTGTTGCCAAGATATTGAAAAAATGCGCCGTCCAACGCCGTCTTATAGGCGTTAAAAGAAGGATTTGACGACCAAAGCTTTGCCGTAATGCTCATAACTTCTTTCGACGTCATAAAACTGCGAGAAATCATAACGTAAATGGGAAACATAAAAAAGATAGTCAAAATTACACATAACAAATAAAAGAATACGCCTTTTACCATCTTTTCAGTTTTCTTTTTCGTCGCTTTTGTTATTTTCATAAAGCACCTCAATACTGAACCCATTTTTTCGACGATTTAAACGTCAAAAGCGAAAGCGCGGCAATTACCACCGCTTGTAACCAAGCGAGCGCAGACGCATATCCAAAGTTGAAATCGATATACGCTTCCTTATACGTCAACAAACCGTACAGCAATAATTTATTTCCGTCACCGCCATTGTACCCAACGAACAAGTAAGGTCCGAAATCGGAAAGCTTACCGCATAACGCCGTAATAAACATATACAACAAATACGGCGTAATCAATGGAATGGTGATGCTGAATAAGGTACGCAAATAGCTCGCGCCGTCCAATTTTGCCGCTTCGTAACATTCATAAGGCACGGAACGAAGCGCAGACACCCATAAAACCATTCCCGACGCAGCGCCAAACAACTGATACAATATGTACGTTTGCATTGAAGAATTGCCGCTTTGGAAAAACTGACTTGTCGGCAAGCCCACCATTTGGAAAATTTGATTTCCGAGTCCATATTTAGGGTCGAATACGCACCCCCAAATCATCGTACCTGCAACCGCAGGAATAACGACAGGCAAATACCAAACGGCTCGAAGCCAATACATACCTTTATACTTGGAGTTTACAATCAACGCGACAATCAAGCCCGCAACCATATTCAAAGGCAAGCTAATCAATCCGACTAAAAAAGTCTGTCTCCAAGCAATCCAGAATTTAGGGTCTTTGAACGCATCAACATAATTATGAATACCAAAATTAACACGTTCAAAACCGCGATAATCCCAAAAGCTGTCAAAGAAGGATTGAAAAATCGGATAGAATGTAAACACGAATAAAGCAATCAGCATCGGGGCAATACATAAATACCCCGTTACTGCTTCCTTTATAATTCTACCCTTCTTTGTACTTACAAGTTTCATTGCTTCATCTCCTGTTCAATTTGCTTGCTATAATGTGAATAGAACGCTTCAACCGTCTGTCTACCATTGTATTTATCTTTATACAAGTCCTTAAACATATACGTATAGTTATTATAAATAGAAGTATGCTGTTCTACCGGCTGGAAGTCCTGCAAGAAGGTCACCTTAATATCACGTTCGGGATAAGCATAGAACGCCGTATCGTCCACCTTAGAATATTTCTTCCATTCCGCGTCTTCCTTTTCAAGCAAGGATTTCATAACAGGACAAATCGCGCCTGATTTAGAAAATTCTTCTTGTCCTTCTTCGGAGAACATATAGCTCAAGAATTTCCAAGCAATTTCTTTCTTGTTTTCGGGGCAAGAGCTCGTCATCCCATAACCTACCGCGCCGCAAGCCACATAAGAATTACCGTTGATTTCCGAAGGGAATGGCAATACTTCGTAATTTACGTCGTACATTTCATAGCTAGGCACGCCTGTTCTAACGCCGCCCA
>JBGVRC010000115.1:0-1859 GCA_045128055.1 Candidatus Scatosoma sp.
GCGGTCATATCCTATGTGAAGCGGTCTGATTTTGTATTTCTTTACCAGCATTACGAACCAATTCATTACATCGTGATAATCAACGTAGGCTGTGCCGGATTCGATGATGTAGCCTTGCTTAACGTAGATGTCATACGGCACACCGTCTCTTTCAATCGCTTTAGGGATTTGCTCTTTCGGCATGAAGAATTGTGTGAAAACGTAAAATTTCTTGCACACCTCTATCACAACTGTGGCCGCCGTCAAGTCGGTAATCTGTGAAAGGTCAACACCGGCGGTGCAATAACAACCACGAAAATCTTCAAGCGAATATTCTTTGCCCGAAATGTTTTCTACGTCCTGATAATCCAGCCAAGCAATAGAAGAATTTTGCTTGATATTGCAGTATTTGCATAGAAATTCGGCTTTTTTTGACAGCGAAAGGCGGGCAATTTCTATTTCTTCGATGTAAAAATCAACTGAAACGGATACACCTAAATTCGGATTTGCCTTTTTTAGTTCCTCAATATCGTCCCATTTTTCTACATCGTCAATCATGTACAAAAACGGCAGTAATCGGGATTCACGACTGCTGCCCCTAAGAAACGCCGTAGAGCGTTTCATGAGTTCGTCATATATTCCGTCATTGAGATAACCCGCCGTCGATATGCTCAAAATAAGCGGTTGCTTACGCGCGCCCAAGGCCGACTTCATAACTTCATACTGCTTCAAACCCGGATCGCCCGGCCATGCTTCTATCTCATCGCAGACGGTCAGATGAGGGTTGAAACCGTCGGATTTTTTGGAGTTAAAAGCAAGCCGTCTTATGCTTGTATTTAATTCCTCTATGTAAATATCGGAACGCCTTTTCTTGGTAAAATTTGGGTCAGATAATTCCTCGTCCGCTTTTACGATTTGGTAAAAGGCATCGTACACAAGATCGGCCTGTTCGAGCTTGGGGGCAAGGCAATAAATCTTTGCACCGTATTCGCCGTCAAGATATGCCATATACGCAATAATCGCCGCTGCGAAAAGTGTTTTGCCGTTTTTGCGGGCGACAACTATAAATACTTCGCGAAATTGGCGATAGCCGTTTTCATCGACTATCCCGAAAATTGCGGAAACAATGGCTTTTTGCCATAATTCCAATTTCAAAAGGTCGTTTCTGCCCTCGCTGTGGTGGCAAAAATTTTCGACGAATTTTATAGCTTTATTCGCCTTTTTCGCGTTGAATTTCCAACGCCCGTTAGCAAGTCCGTCAATCAGAATTTCATAAATCAGCTTGACCCACTTACCAACGGTTGCAAGTCCGGTCTTTATGGCGCCGTAGTATTCGTGTATGTGGCTGGCGTACAGAATCACTCGTTCATCAACTCTTTAAGCCTGCTAGTTTTGGGCTTTGTTGCGGGTGCGATGTCGGCAAGCGTACGCACGGCGGCGGTAAGATTCTTCTGCAAGGCGATAAGGGTTTTCACCTCATCACTTTGCTTTGTGCCAAACTGATTTTCGCCGTTCTGATATTCCGAAACGTAGCCGTTTTCGTTGATTGTAGCTTCGAGTTCGGGTATCGACACCGAAAGGAAAGCCACCGATTTGATAAGCGGTTCAACGATCGTCAGCTTGTTTTTGTCAAGATCGCGCAAAGCACGCTTAATTCGCGCTACTTCCTTCTTGATTTTTTCTTCTTTCGTCAATTCTTTCTTTTCCGGCGTAAAAATCCCCTCCTTTCGTCATACCCCCACCCCCTTACACATGTACACCCGTCACGCGCGCGCCTGCGGAGTAAAAGATTCGTCCCCTATAACCGGTATCCCCGAGGGGTTCTGTTCGGTGGGCGTGGGGGGGATAATTTCACCCTTTTGGGTGAATAAATACCGCTT
>JBGVRC010000116.1:0-6920 GCA_045128055.1 Candidatus Scatosoma sp.
TTCCCGCATAACCGTGGATAAGATTGCGGATGAAAGCATCGGAAAAACCGAACGCGCCGTATTCGATCTTGGCGGTATTTCTTTTATGGACTCGACGGGGATAGGTTTTTTAATCGGCAGGTATAAAAAATTCTATCGCTACGGTATTCCCGTTTACGTCACCAACCTTTCCACCAGCACGGACAAAATCCTACAAATGAGCGGCGTTTACTCGATTATTCCCAAAATATAAAGGAGAAAATTATGGATAACTATATGAAACTTGAAATTGCGGCGCTTGGCGAAAACGAAGGCTTTGCGCGTAGCGCGGTGGCGGCGTTTGCGCTTTGCTTAAATCCGTCCTTGTCCGAGCTTTCCGATATCAAAACGGCTGTGTCCGAAGCGGTGACAAATTGCGTCGTACACGCTTATAAAAAGGCAAACGACGGCAAAATTTTAATCGAATGTTTGGCAAAGCAGGACGAAAACGTAGCAAAATTACATATCAAAATCACCGATTTCGGCTGTGGTATAGAAGACACCGAAAAGGTCGTCGCGCCGTTTTACACTTCTTTGCCCGATGAAGAACGTTCGGGTATGGGCTTTACCATTATGCAGGCGTTTATGGACGAGTTTGCGTTAAAGAGCGAAAAAGACAAGGGGACGACGGTGCAAATGCTGAAAAAAATCGGGATGGAGTTTGCGACGGAAAGCCAAGGGGAGAAAGAACGGATACATGCTTGACGATAAAAGCACAATCGAATATATCCGAAAAGCCAAGCAGGGCGACGGAGCTGCGAAAGAAACGCTGGTAGAACACAACGTTTCGCTTGTCAAATGTATTGTTAAACGGTATTTGGGTAAGGGCGTAGATTACGACGATTTATTCCAAATCGCCTGCATGGGCTTCTTAAAAGCGATTATGGGCTTCGACGAAAGCTTCGGTGTGAAATTTTCCACCTACGCCGTACCGATGATAGCGGGGGAAATCAAACGTTTTATGCGTGACGACGGCACGGTAAAAGTTTCTCGCGCGATGAAGCAGGCGGCGAAAGAAATGAATATTTTTGTGGAAGAATACGTTTTAAAACACGGCAAACAGCCGTCCGTCGCAACCATTGCTCAGCAGTTTTCAATGGACGAAGCGGAAACGGTGTTTATTATGGGCTCGTCGAAAATGCCGTTATCCTTGCATAGCGGCGCGGACTTCAAGGACGGAAAAGAAAGGGAGCTTATCGAAACGCTGCCAGCCAAAGACGACCAGGACGAATGGTTGGATAAAATGCTGTTAAAAGGCGCAATAGACGCTTTGTCGGATCGGGATAAAAAAATTATTATGCTACGCTATTTTCGGGATATGACGCAAAGCGAAGTCGCGGAAAAAATCGGCGTGAGCCAAGTGCAGGTTTCCCGTATAGAAAATAGAATTATCAAAGAGTTTCGGGAAAAATTAAGCGGATAAAGCGCGTTTTTATGAAAAATCCTAACGGATTTTCTGCGAAGCGCGTTTTTTGTTTGCAAATACGCTAAAATTTGTTATAATAAGAATATGAAAAATATGCAAAACGGACAAAACAATCGCCCTCAACAAAACGGATTTTTAGAAGAACTTACCGAAGCGCAAGCGTCGGGGCTTTCTTTTACCTTCGGCTTGGTTTTTTATTTGGTTTTGTCCCTTGTTTTTGTAATTTTTTTCGGTTCGCTTCAAGGTAAAGAGATATATTTATACGGACAATATCTCGTTTCTCCGCTTGCGATAGTCTTTGTGACGGTTGCGTACTTCTTCATTACGGGGAAAAACTTTAAAACCGTAGCCAAAAAACAAAACTGCCACGTTAAATATTATTTGCTTGCCATTCTTTTACAAATGGGCTTGTTTTCCTTATCCGAACTCAACGGATATTTCTTGGCTTGGCTCGAAAAGTTCGGCTATCAACCGCCGTCTATCGAGTTGCCGAGTATGGACGGATTTGGGCTTGTAGGCGTATTGATTGCCGTAGCCCTTTTACCCGCGGTTTTTGAAGAAATTTTCTTTCGCGGTATTTTGTTTGACGGCTGCAAAGTGTTTGGCAACGCAGGGGCGGTGCTTCTTTGCGGCGCATTGTTCGCCTTGTATCATCAAAACCCCGCGCAGACCATTTATCAGTTCTGTTGCGGAGCGGCGTTCGCGCTCATCGCGCTTCGCGCGGGCAGTATTTTGCCCACCGTTTTGTCACACTTTTTAAACAACGCAGTCATACTTATTTTGACGAAGTTTGGGATAAACAGTTTCCCTTTGCCCGTGGCGATTACAGTACTTTGCGTATCAATTATCTGTCTTCTTGCTTCGCTTGTTTATTTAATTTTCTTTGATAAGAAAGAAGCGGAAAAAAAGACGGGTACGAAAAAGCAATTTTTGCTCGGCGCGCTCGGCGGAATTATCATTTGCGGAATCACTTGGATTTCCGCGTTGTTTGTGGGGTGAACGGTATGCAAAAAATATATTTTGTCGTTGTGGGAAAAATTAAAGAAAGCTTTTACACGGAAGCGGTCGCGGAATACGTCAAACGCCTTTCCCGCTTTGCAAAAGTGGAGATAAAAGAGCTTCCCGAAGGCGCAAACCCCGAAGCGGAAGCGGACGGAATTTTGCGCGCTTGCAAGGGCTACGTAATTGCGCTTGCCGTTGAAGGGGAGAAGCTATCCAGCGAAAAGCTGGCGATTAAATTACAAAAGCTTACCGACGAAGGAAAAGATATTTCCTTTGTCATCGGCTCGTCCTGCGGTTTGTCCGACAAAGTGAAAAAGGCGGCGGATTTTAAGCTCTCCTTTTCGGATATGACCTTCCCGCACCAACTTATGCGCGTGATTTTAGCCGAGCAGGTCTACCGCGCGTTTATGATAAACGCAGGCTCTACCTATCATAAATAAAGCAAACTTTTCTACCTTTCGCATATAGTAAAGGGTGGATATTTATCAAAAAACAGTAGAATTTTATCAAAATTTTTACGGTCAAAAACAAATCATAGGCAAAAGCGTTTTTGGACGAAATCTTTACGCGGTAAAAATCGGTTGCGGCTTTCCCGTGGGGCTCGTGCAATACGCAATGCACGGTAGAGAATTTATCACGGCGGAGCTTGCTTTTTTGCACGCGAAAGTCGGCGTTTTTCAAGGCAGTCTTTGGTTGCTTCCGCTCGTCAATCCCGACGGCGCGCTTTTGTCGGAAATAGGCTTAAACGCCGTTCCAAACGCGGAAAAAGAACGCTTGCTCTTTTTAAACGGCGCTAAGGAAGATTTTTCTTTGTGGAAAGCCAACGGCCGCGGGGTGGACTTAAACGTCAACTTCCCTGCAAAGTGGGGGCAGGGAGTAAAAAACACAAGGCGCGCAGGCGCGGAAAATTATATCGGGAAAAAGCCTTTCTCCGAGCCCGAAACCCGTGCGTTGAAAAGATTTACGCAAAAAATTAAGCCCGATTATACCGTAAGCTATCACACCAAGGGCGAAGAAATTTATTGGTATTTTTTTCAAGACGAAGCAAGACTTGTACGCGATGAAAAGCTGGCTTTGTCCCTATCCCAAACGACGGGTTATCCTTTAAAAACAGCGCAGGGAAGTGTGGGCGGTTATAAGGACTGGTGTATATCACAGCTCAAAATTCCAGCCTTTACCATAGAAGCGGGGGACGATGCCTTGCAACACCCTATACGTAGCGATGGAATGGAAAGCATATTGACGAAAAATAAA
This sequence comes from Candidatus Scatosoma sp., assembly GCA_045128055.1. Lineage (GTDB taxonomy): Bacteria > Bacillota > Clostridia > Christensenellales > Borkfalkiaceae > Scatosoma. Next base: position 3,701 of record JBGVRC010000116.1, read on the forward strand.
GACGCGTTTTGGGCTCTTTCCAAGGCGTTTGTAGAAATATAGACGATAAAAATATGAAAAGATTGACCAGAGAAGAAAAATTTATGCGCGCGGCGATAAAAGCGGCGAAAAAAGGACAAGCGGAAGGGGAAGTCCCCATCGGCGCGGTTGTCGTATACGAAGATAAAGTCGTTGCTAAGGGCTATAATAGGCGCGCGAGATTACAGCTCGCTTCGGCGCACGCGGAAATGATGGCGATTGACAAAGCCTGCAAAAAATTTCATTCGTGGCGTTTGCCCGAAGGTTGCGAGCTTTACGTCACGTTAGAGCCTTGTCCCATGTGTATGGGGGCAAGCTTAAACGCCCGCGTGGACAAAATTTATTTCGGCGCGTACGAACAAAAAGGCCGCTCGCTCACGTCCGCGCTTGCGGAAGCAAATCTTCTTAACCACACGACGGAAGTTGTGGGCGGCGTGTTGCAGGAAGAATGCTCGGCGTTGCTCAGCGGTTTTTTCATTTCTATGCGCCAAAAGCAAAAGGAAGAAAAAGAACGCGCGAAAATGCAGGCGGAAATGGCAGCCGAAAATTTTAACGAGAAAGAAGCGGAAAAGTAAGCGCATTTAGTTGACTTAAAGCAAGAAAAAAGGTATTATAAATATATACGGTATATTCGTCTTAAAAAAGGCGGAGATAAGAAATAGGGGAAGGGTGCAAAGCCCGATGAGAAACACAACGGAAAAATTGCGCGCGACCACGCGGAAAAGCGTAACAGCGGCGCGAAGAAAATAATAAGGATGGTTACACATGATAACTCACGGCAATGAAATCAAGTTGTTTTCCGGTAACTCCAACCGCAAGCTTGCAGAAGCGATTGCGAAAAAGCTCAATACCGAGCTTGGCGAAATCGAAGTTACTTCGTTTTCCGACGGTGAAATTAACGTACATATCGCAGAAACGGTACGTGGTCGGGATTTGTTTATAATCCAGTCCACCTGTGCGCCCGTCAACAACAACCTTATGGAACTTTTGATTATGATCGACGCGGCAAAACGTGCGTCCGCAGGTCGTATCACGGCGGTTATCCCTTACTTTGGGTATGCTCGCCAAGACAGAAAGGCGCGCTCGCGCGATCCCATCACGGCAAAGCTCGTTGCAAACCTTATCACCGCAGCGGGGGCTGATCGTGTTTTGACGATGGATTTGCACGCAGACCAAATCCAAGGTTTCTTTGATATCCCCGTGGATAACCTTCTTGGCGGTCCTACGCTTTATAATCATTTTGCAAAACAAGGCAACATCGAAGTGGTTGTCGCTCCCGACCTTGGTAGCGTTAAGCGTTCGAGAAAGGTTGCCGAAAAATTCGGCGTACCCCTTGCGATTATCGACAAGCGCCGTCCCAAAGCAAACGTAATGGAAGTTATGAGCATTATCGGTGATGTCAAGGGCAAGAGATGTCTTATGATCGACGATATGATCGATACGGCGGGTACGCTTTGCCAAGGCGCGCAAGCAATCAAGGACGCAGGCGCAACGGAAGTGTACGCAGGCTGTACGCACGCTGTTTTAAGCGGCCCTGCTGTGGAAAGATTAAAAAATTCCGCAATTACCAAGCTTGTTATGCTCGATACCATCGATTTGGCGGACGAGAAGAAAATCGACAAGTTTGAAGTGTTGTCCGTAGCGGACATCTTTGCATCGGCTATCGAAAACGTATATCTTGATAGACCTATGTCTAAATTATACGACTAAAAACGTAGCGCCGCCGAAGAAAACAGGCGGCGCTTTCTTCATTAAATACAAGGAAAATAGACAATTATGTATCTTATCGTTGGGCTTGGAAATCCCGATAAAAAATATGAAAAAACCTTTCATAATATGGGCTATATCGCCGTAGGCGACGCCGCGGAAGCTTTGGGGACAAAGTTTAAAAAGAAAGAATGTGAAGCGTCGGTTGCCGAAGCGTTTGTCAGCGGGGAAAAGGTGATTCTCGCCCGTCCTTTGACGTATATGAACAACTCCGGCAGGGCGGTTAAACAGCTTATGTCGAAATATAAAATTGACGAAAGCCAGCTTATCGTTATTTACGACGATTACGATTTGCCCAAAGGCAAAGTCCGTATTCGCGCAGGCGGAAGCGCCGGCACGCATAACGGTATGCGTAGCATAATCGGGGAAACGGGCTTGCAGCATTTTGCTCGTATCCGCATCGGTATTCGCGATGAAAACGTGGATATTCCCATTATCAATTACGTACTTGCGGAAGTAAGAAAGGAAGATTACGAGCTGTTCGGCGAAGCTTGCCACAAAGCAGGCGAAGCGGCGGCGGAATTTGCCCGCGGCTTGGATATCGAAAAGGTAATGTGTAAGTTTAATTAGCATCTTAAAGTTGCATCTAATTCGTGTATCATTTACTCGTTTTTGAAGTTTGTTCTGCGTTAGGATAGCGGATAAAACGAAAATAATGGTCATTGCCCCTAAACAGGTGTTTTATGAAACGCAATTTTTTCACGTTTGACGAAATCGGCGGGAACTATCCCGCTTATGCGGAAGATGTCCGCCGTGGCGCGCCCACGGCGGTTTTCGGCGTTTCCGACTCTTTAAAATACCTTTTGGCGGGTTTGACGGAATTTCCCGTCGTTTACGTAACGGCGGACACTTTGTCTGCGCAAAAGGCGGCGGACAATATAGCGGCGCTCACGGGAAAACGTACGGCGGTTTTAGCGGCGAAGGACGAAGTGCTGCTCTATCGAAAAGCTCTCTCAAAAGACTCGCTTTTCAAGCGTTTAAACGGCATTTTCGAATTGCAAAACGGAGCGGACGTCGTGACGGCGGAAATTGACGCATTGTTGCAGCTTTTTCCGAAAACAGTTCCCGCAATCACCTTTGAAGAAGGGGAAGATTTCGATTTTTCTCTTTTGGCTTCCACTTTGACGGATATGGGGTATATTCGCTCGTTCGAAGTGGAAACGCGGGGGGTATTCGCGCTTCGCGGGGATATTTTAGAAATTTATCCCGTTACGGGTAATCCCGTCCGCATTGACTTTTTCGGGGATACGGTGGAAAAAATCAAGCCCTTTGATATCGTAACGGGGGATAGACTGCCCAGCGTAAAGCAAGTCACGATTTTGGCTGCTACGGACGTAGTCGTATCGGAAGAAGAGAAGCCCGTTTTGCGGGAAAAATTAGAAAAGGAAATAAAAACATTCACCACGTCGGAAAGCTATGCACGCGCGGGCGCAAT
>JBGVRC010000117.1:0-20423 GCA_045128055.1 Candidatus Scatosoma sp.
CACTTGTATCAAGACAAGCACACGCCTAAGTCTATTTTGCAGTTTTTTTATAGTGAAAAATTGCCTTTGATATGTTCGTGTTTTGTACGGCTTTCAAGCATAAAAAAAGGGAAAGACGAAAGCCTTTCCCTTGAAGCGAATTTATTGATTGTGTAATCACCTTAAATCTTTATAGTGCCTACCTTTTACGTTGATAACACCGTTTTCTTTCTCGACCACCCCTATTACGCAAGCACGAAGAACGATGTGTCCTTCATCTTCCTTTATACGGGGAATGTTGCCGTCCTCAAACTGTCCCTCTTCTGCAACGGCTTTCACTTTCCAACCGTTCTTTACAAAGAAAGCGGATAATTTCCAAATAGCATCGTAATAACCATTACTGTCAAGGATAGCGGTTACATTGGTTTCGGGGTTGTAAACTGTAATTCTAAAATATTTTTTCATTATACTGGCTCCTTTATATCGTCGTTATTTAAGCATTCAATCATTAAGCGCATTGCAAAGCGGAAACCTTTCTCAAAGTAGATTTCACATTCTTCTGTACGCCTATCTCCATATTCGTCAACAAAGGCTTCAAACATAGAGAATTGTTCTTTGGTTAAGCTTGCCTGAAGAGAATCGTATAAACGGTCTTCTTTTTCAGACGCTCTGGTTACGGGGTTGCTTTCGTTAGCCATCAGGTCTAACAAGTAGAGATAATTGATATAGTTTTTCATATTGAGCCTCCTTATGCTGCAATTTTCTTTAGTTTTCTGTTGGCGTAAGGGAGCCATTTGTTTTGAACAAAGTCCATTACGCTTGCTTCGGGTTTCTGATTTCCCGCCGCGTAGCATTGTAAAATCGAATGCTTTGAGAGTGAGTATTCCAAAGTAACGAACGGCGTAGCCATATCGTCTTTCGGGCGAACGAAGAATATCAGCGTTTCTTCTCTTGTAAATTTTTGGTCGTATCCGTATTTGCCTACGCAGTGATGCAAGAAATCACCTTCGCGGACAAGGTCAGCTGGCGATTTTGCAAGTATGCAAACATAGCCCTCTTTCATAAGACGTTGCAAGGGAAGATATTTTTCCGCAACTTTGGCAAACTTTTCATATAAATCTTTTCGCTTAACGGCATCTTGTTCCGCTTTTAACGTTGCATACTCGTCAATACGAATATCGTGCCAATGCTTAAAATCATGTGGATAACGATTGCGTTCTAACGTCATATCTAAGCCCAAAGCCTCACAAGCGGTCAAATAGTCTTTGTAGCAATTCAAGTCAGTTTGTTGTTTTCCGATATAAGAAAAGAAGCGTTCCAAATCCTTTTGAAACACTTCTTTAATGCGATTATAACTGCTGTTCGAGCTTAAACTCTTTTTAGCTTCGATAACGGTTTGTACTTCTGCCAACGAGCGATTTTCTCTAAATGCCTTGAAAATGGTCTGCGTATAATAGAAGTCCTTTAACAATTCGTCACGATGGCGGGCAATCCATTTACGGAAATCTTTATTCGTCGTAAGACGCTTTAAGAGCTGTGTACCCTTGACATAACGAGATAAGCCAAGCTTGAGTAAATATTCCGTAACGGGGAATTTTCGATAAGTACGCAGGTACTGTAAAATCCTATCACCGTCAGCAAGGTTGGATGCGCTATACTTAAACTCTGGAAACTTAGCTATATATTCCTTGTTGATAAGATATGCGTGCGGATCGAAATATTTATCGTCGCACCAACCCCAATCCGGGCTTTCGTACCATTTTGGCGTTCTCGTCAATTCTTCTTCGTACCAGCCAACGTGATACCCCGAAATATAGTAAAAGCACATGTCTTTTACAAAGCAGCGTTCAGAGTCAACACCGTGAACCGCAACTTGTTTGCAGTGCCAATGCGTTTTATATCGAGTTTTAACCGCAACGGTTACTTTTACAAGTTCGCCATCGTTCTTGGTAAGGTACGAATAAAAGCGGTCAACGCCGTCTTGCTTGGGGTATCGTTCCAAGTCCAATTTATGGATTTGATTTCTTATGTATTTGGGGATAGGTTTAATTTTTTCAATTCTCATTTTACACCTCACTGAACGTCTAATTTATCGTCAAGAAGCTCGACTAAAACCATAAAAGCTTCCTTGTCAATATATTGCATATATTGCACATCGTCTAAGTCATCTTCTTCGTCCATTTTATCGTCGGGAACAACTTCGTCAAAATCGCCGTCAAATTCTCGCATTTCTTCTTCCGTGAGTTCTTCATCGTCTTCGTCATAATCGTCGAAATTTGAGCCGTTTCCGTCCTCGTAGGGCAAGAATTTTGTTTCAGTTCCATCTACGAGCAAAACATTATAGTATTCTCTGATTTTTCGGATGTAATTATCTGCGGCGTGATAAGGGAAACCAATCATCGGTATGCGTTCTTCTAATCCGCAATCACGTCCTGTAATCGTAAGCTCCAACTTGTTGCCAATATCAACAGCGTGATCGCCAAAGATTTCATAGAAATCGCCGATTCGCATTACAACCAATGCGTTTGGTGTTGCTTTAACGTGATTCATATACTGTTGATATAAACCGCTGCCTTTCGGCTTTTCTTTAATGGGTAGGATTTCGCCTGTTTCTTTGTCTACGGAATAATCGGTTTCGTCCACAACAATCGTTGCAGTTTCTTTAGGTTCTTGCTTAGATGCATTCTCAGTAATCATATCGAATAAAGTGAATTGAGCAGGCTTATTTTGTGCAGGTTTTGCTTGAACGACAGGGGCAGGTGTTTGTTTAACGCTTTTTTGCGGCTGTTTTTTCGCCACCTTATAAGGCGTTCCATCTTCGTTCAAAAGTGTGCCTTCGATGCTATCTTCTTCAAAATAATGGATAAGCCAGCCGAATACAATTTCATCTTTTACGCAAGCACCCGTAGCACCTTGCTTTGCAAGTTTACGAGCCTCCTCGCAAGCATATTTCATAAAGCCTGCGAGGTCTTTTTTGTTGATAAGCGTCTTACCGTCTTTCTCGATTTTTACGCCGTTTTGGATTTTTTCTGCAAGAGCCTGCGAAGCATTTTCTTGCAAGTATTCTTTCAATACTTCGTGTTCAGGCGTTTCCGCGCTTAAGTTCAATTTAATCATTTTTGTACCTCCTCAATGATTCCGTATTTATCGTCTGCATAATATTGACAAACGAGGGGATTGTAAATGGCGGTGCATTTCACATCGCCATATTTTACAATATATGCATTCGGGATAACTCGCCCGAATAATGTTTCGTTTTCTAAAATCGTAATTTCTCTCATTTCACCATTCAAAGAATGGATATGCGCCATAACTTTCATGTTTTTCATTTTATTGTACCTCCAATACAAGTAAATCTATATAGACATAATACCTACAATCCCATTTATCTTCGATTCGCCACCAAAGCTCGGTTTCATAAGTGTTATTATCTTCAAAATCTAATTCGTAATGCCCGATGGGATCGCCATCGTCATCAAAATCTAAATCGCCAACCCAAGAGTGCTCGGGTTGGCGTTCTTTACAAATAAGTTCTTTGAAATGGTCATACGCTTTATAGTAATCCTTAAAAGCATATAATTCTACGTCGTGGCAATCTTCTGTGCCATAGTCAAGTTTTACAATAAAAATCTTCATTTATTTAATCTCCTCATAATAAAGTTCTACTTCATAGCCGGCTTTTTTAAGGCATTTAGCGATTTTCTCGCTGTCCTTAAAGTAAGTATTCAAACGCCATTTTACCCATTCGTCTTTGAATAGGTTTCTGTATTCGCCTTTCCAGTCTTTCATAAGCCCGATGCATTTTTTCAAATGGGGAATGTCGTGAAAGAAATTATTGAAGCTATACATAGGTTTTCCGTTTTCTTCATATTCGTACACAAGGACGCATAAGCAATTTCCTTTATATACGTTTACTTGATAAGGCGGATGATTGCCGTATTGATATACAAGCGTGCCCATTTTATCTTTCCAGTACCAATTTACACTCATTGTTTTTACCTCCTATTAACCAATTCTTTTAATGCCGCCGCCGAAGCTTTTTACTACAACGGTTCCAAATTCGCTACAATAATCATCGTCTTTATTCCAGACGTATGCAAATGCGTAATGATTGTTTTTCTCGCTGGTTACAAGCATGTCCCATTCTTCTTCGTATTTACTTACAAGAAGGAAGGAATAACACTCGCCAAACTGTGTAAATTCATGCGTGATCGCGTACACGGTACAGCCGTATTCCTTTTCAAGCTCTTTCATTTTAGCTTCAACTTCGGGTTCTTGATATACCCAAAAGCCGCCGAATTGCTCGAAAAAGCATACTTTGTCTTCATTCTTAAAGCCTTCGATATACGGCTTATAGATATCCATTTGCTTCATAATCTCGATTGCTTTTGCCTTTTGTTGTTCTTTCATAATTTTTATCTCCTTATTTCAATAATTCCGTTGCTGTATTCATGAAAGCCGTCGTACATCAATTCACGTCCGAAGCGTTCATAGTCAATATAGTTGTCTAAGTAATCAGGTATCTCGTTGCAGTCGTGTAAAAGCTCATAACCGATATCGTACCAATCTCGGTTTTTCCATAAGTTGATATCCCAATCCCAATGCGAGCCTTGTTCTTTTACAAGCCTTTCAAACTCACTAAAAGAGTACACTTCCAAATACGCGCACATAACTTCGTATTTATAATCGTCGGTAAGGACTTCTGCTTCTTTCAAGGTTTCAAATAAATCCTGCGGATTGCAATAATCCCAATTCGTTGAGCAATCCTCAATACCTTCGATATCTTGGATAAAGAGTTCTTCGTCGATACCGTCAAGCTCAAAGCCCTGCTTTTTAAGTTCTTCTTCGATTTCTTCCCAATCGTTAAAATCGGAAAGGTCGAGCCATTTTGAACCTAACGCACGTTCATTACATTCGTTATAAGAGCCCCAAGAGCCTATAACAATAGAAATAGAGTTACTAATCATAATGTTTTTCTCCTTATAGTTTTTTATATTACCGGCGTATAGTTGTAAATCAATCTTCTATACGCTTGATATTCATAATAATCATCAACGTCGATATAGATTTCTCCAAGTTCGTCGAAGTCATCTTCGTCAACGCTAAGTTTTTTGCAAAGTAAACGTTCCATCTCTTCGATGGTATTCCAAATATGCCCGATATCGTCGGGATTATAGAGGGTAATGATTAAGGTGTTATTATTAAAATCTATCTTCATTGTATCTATCCTCCAATTCTTTTTTAGAAAGGTCGAAATCGCAATATTCTTTATAGAAAATATGTTTGAAATCGTCATATTCTTCAAATGATTCTAACGTGAAGTAGAATTGTTCATCATCGTAATCTAATTCATTTTCGAATGAACCACCGTATATTTTTGAAAGTTCTCTGAAAGAAGATTTTAAAGCATCTTCTACTTTGTCTTTCTTTTTGCTGGGAGCTGTAATGAAGACATGAATGATATCTCCATCGTCCACGATGTTGATTAACTTGTTTTGGTTCTCTTTGTACATAGAAATCTCCTTTTTTTGTTTTTTTTGCTTTTCGGCGAACAGGGCAACCGCATATCCTGAGATTTGTATTCTTTTTTTGAGGTCTAAAACAAAATTGTTCACGCAACATTGCTTTTAATAAAGGGAGAGGAAAATATTGCATATAGGTTCTTTCCTTTTGGATTTTAAGCGATATTTTAGCTCTTCACGAGCGTGATACAATTTTGCGAAGGATATGCAAAACTGCCCCGCCAGAAATGCAAAAAAAGCTTCGAATACGGGAAGGGAATTTCGTCCCAGATTCCAGCTAATATCTCTTTCTTCGTAATAGGTTTAATTTCCCAGAAAGGATTGATAAGCGGTCTATTTGTTTCACGCTCTTTCGGTGGAGTTTTTCTATAATGACGTAAACACATTTTCGCCTGTTGATAAGTGTATGTCATAAAATAGCGTATAAAAATACGACTACCGTTTTCACGGTAGCCGACCTTGTATCCATAACGATTTTTCTTATTCATCTCGTACATGCCTCCTTATAAAGCCGCCAAACGCGGTAATCTTGAAAAGATATTACAGTTCATAATCGTATTATGCAGTTTTCTATCTGTATCAAATCCATTGTTACGAGCCAGCTCATAGCCTTTGTTCGTAAGCTGCTTAATTTCATATCTATCACATCCGTCGTGATGATAACCCTCAATGATTAAATGCCCATTACAATCGGTAATTTTGTAATAATCCAAGTGTCCGATTACAGACATTAAATCATAAAAATTGGATATAAACTTGCCGCCTTCTGCTGGGCCGTTCCAACGACCGCAAACGCCTACTAAAAGGCAGTCATTTCCGCGTAAAAGTTGCTTCATTTTATCCTTGAAATAATTGTAGTCAATTTCTTCTTGGAAGTTCATTTCGTCGTGAATCATATCCATTGGAACGTCATCGCTATAATCCCAATCATAATCTTCGGCAAAGCGTTCATAAAGTTCTTCACGGATTTCATCATAACGGTCGGAATAGTTGGTGTTGTCAAAGAACACGATTTCTTGATGTTTTTTCATTTTGTACCTCCTTAATACATATAAGAGCCTTCAATGGCTCTACGTTCTTCAATCATATCCTGTACTTCACCCCAAAGCTCTTCGAGGTCGTATATAGGTAATTTCGCTTCAAGATACTTTTTAATTGTTTCCGCGTGACAGCGCTTTGGTGCACACCAGCAAAACAATTCCAATTTGCCATGCTTCTTCAAAATCTTGTAAATACGCTCCATTTCTTTATAAAATGCCGATTCCGTATTTTGAATAATCCAATTAAAGTACGCTTCATATTTGTCGCAAACCTTATCTCTTTGACTCTCGTCTGCCATGTGAAAAGGGTTGCCTAATACGCTTGAACGGTCAACTCTAACTTGCCATTCGTGTTCTGGCTTACTAAAACGTAAGTTTTTGATTGTAACTTTGCTCATAATAAAGACTCCTTATAAAATAAATTTGTTTGTGCCAAGAGAGGCAAAGCCGAAATAGCATAGAAGCCTCAATATATAAATCAATGGAAGCTGTATGCGAAATGCAAGGAAAAAGGTGAAAAGTTTTGCTTAAAATAAAAAGAACGCCAAGTTATTACACTTGACGTAAATATTAGCTTAATTGGTTGCGAAAATTTTCACTCCTTGCATTTTGCGGACTTCTATGCTATACTGACACAAACTTAATATGATGTAGGTTTATATTTTGAAAGCAAATTATTTCAAGTTTAACCTGTCGATTCTTTTTTGCTTTTTGACATAAGAGATATGCCCCCATTTTCCATTTAAAAATTTTTGGGGGCAGTTTTTTTGAGATACATTTTTTGAATTTTTTTCTTATTTTTTTGTCGGCTTTTAACCTGCCGATTTTAAGATAGATTTATACAATCTTTCATTAACCTGTCGACTAAAAATGGAGAAAATTGCCATTTTTTTGTGGTTGGATAGGTTCTAAAAAATGCCCAAAATGGTTGGGGGCAGAACGGGGGCAGGACGCTGAAAGCCTTTATTTATAAGGGATTCCGCGATTGGCTCTTGGGTTCAATTCCTGTCGACCGCACCAGACGGGAACTATCCGAACCTTTCGGGTAGTTCTTTTTTGTTATATAAAAGTAGTAGGCAGATGTCACGTTCTTGGACATCTGCCTACTTTTTGTTTATCCTCTAAAAATATATTGCCTATAATATTCGCGAGCATCTTTATAGATTTGAATTTGAAATCGTATTTCTTCAAGAGCTGCTTGGGGGAGAGTGTTTAAATATTCCTCTTGTTCTTTTATCGTTCTGCGACCTTCAAATCTACCGCCACAAGCACTATGTATTTTATGGCAAAGATTTGCCAACTCTATTTTATGCTCTTTTGTCAAGGTTTCAAGTTTGTAGATATCCAACATTTTACCATGTAAATATCGAAGTGTTTCTACTGTATGAAGTTCTGTTATCGGCGGTTCACCGTGTCCACCTAATAAAGCATAACATAATTTGTTGTCTTTCTCGAATTCATAGTAATACGTAGGCAAATTACTTAATTCTTTTAATATATCCATTTTTTACTCCCTTAAGGCAATTTTATGTTGTCCCACAACTCTGCTTTCTTTGGATATTGCGTGTCTGAATCCGTTCCTGTAAAAACAAACGTGCCATCCGATTTTAATCCAACGACAAAATCATCAGCAGCTATTGCAACAATATTCGTCCAAGTTGACACATCGCATTTGTAGTTTATATTAGAATTGCTTCCTGTCATCAAAACTTCCCCCGAAGAAGTAATTGCAAATGTATATCCATTACATCCTGCTTCCACATATACGATATTGGACCAATTTTCAACATTGCATTGTCCGCTACGAGAATTACCTGCAGCTACAACTGTGCCATCTTTTTTCAATCCAACCGCGTGATTTATTCCAGCTGATATGGCAATAATATCTGACCATTGACTAACTTGCTTTCCAATATTATTTGGGTCATTTCCAGTAAACAAAACTGTTCCGTCATCTTTTAATCCAAGCGTAAAATCATATCCTGCTTCTACTGCTATGATGTTTTTCCAACTACTTACACGTGTAGCAGACCCGCCACCCGTAAAACCTCCAGTTGCGACAACCGTTCCATCCGCCCTTAGTCCCACAACGTGGTAATTTCCAGCATCAATAGAAACAATATTTTTCCAACCTTGAACATTGCATTGTCCGTAATCGTTATCACCAACAGCTACAACAGTTCCATCGTCTTTTAATCCAACCATCAGTGTGAATCCCATAGACACTTCGACGACGTTAATCCACGGATAATCTGATGTGTGATAAATAGTACCATCTTCTTTTATCGCAACTAAATCATCACCGATAAAGTACCCAGTTGCAAAGGTTTTCCGATTAGCAACATGCTCCCATGTTAAAAGGACTTTTTCTCGAGAATTCTTATAATCTTCTAATTCTTGAAACGTTTTTAACGCCTTTATAAAGTCCCCGTCTTTGTAGTAAGCATTGGCTAATAAATATTTATTTTCGATAATGGCATTATTACACATTTCTATATAAACTTTACTATCCATATAATTTTTCAATTCAGTAAACGCTTGTATTGCTTCTTCGTATTTTTCCTCCTCATATAGTGAAATCGCAATATTATATTTGTCGTTTTTAATTGCATTCTCGCAAAAAGTTATTTTTTCTTTGCTATCTTTATATCCATTTCCCTCACGAAACAGTTTAATGGCTTCTTCGTATTTACCAATACCCATTAAAGCAAGTGCTCTATTATATTTTTCTTCTAATATAGCAGTTTTTATATTGTTGCGGCATTCTTTAATTTTATTATCGCTATCTTTATAGCCGTCCAGTTCTTCAAACGCATCAATTGCTTCTTCGTATTTACCAGCGTTCATTAATTCAATGGCGTTATTATATTTTGATGTGGGAATAATCACGGAATTCAACAAAACAACAAAAAATACAATAGCTATTACTACTGACGTTATAATAAGTGCATATTTCTTTATCTTTTTATCATGAATTTCTTTTTGTTTTTGTGCTTCTTTTTGTCTTTCTTCTCGCTCTTTACATTCAAGCGCTTCCTTTTTTGCCAATTCAATGGAGCGCAAGCGTATTTTCTCATTTAATTCTTTTATACTATTATCAATATCTTCAGCTGTGAAAGGTGCTTTTAAATCCAAAAAGGACGCACTCGTGTATGCACCGTTAAAATATAATTTGTGATATAAACATACGAACAAACTTTTTGATTCGTTATCCAAATAAAATCTCTTACCCGACTTTGCAAGTTTATCAAATTCAGCAGAAATTAACATATTGCTTTTTGCAACTGCAATTTCGCCCATTTCCGTTAAATGTTTCGCAACGTCTTGTGTAAACGCGCCCATAAGAATATCTTGCCAATCTTGACATTTTTCAAGTTTAGGGTATTTTACTTTATAAAAATCCATTAAACCGTTTATGATTATTCTATTTTCGTCGTTGATTAAAGGCTTATTGAAAAGTTTCCCCGCCTTGTAAATTTCTGATAATCTTGCTATTGCCCAATTCTTTAATCTATTAAGGAACATAGGGGAAGAATTATGCCCCAAAGTGCACAATTCTGTGTCAAGATATCCATATTGAATTGCATATCCAATAATTACGCCGTTATTAGGATTTTTCTCAAGAGCAGATATTAACGTTTCTTTAGAGATTTCGCCATTATCTAATTTATCAAAAGATTTATCAAGATTAAAGTGTTCGGCAATATCGTCGTAATTGTATCCAAGTTCTTTAGAGAATAGGGATACTATGTAAGCGTAATATTCGCTTAAGATTTTTATAAGATTTTGCTCTATATTTTCCATATAGAACGGATAAATAACGTTAATTAATTCTAAAAGAGAGTCGGCTAAATTTGTTCCCGAATGCTCGTCGGCGTATTTTAATGCTCTTTTGTGGTCTTTTACTTCTTTTGATGCTGATTGCGCCGCATAAAGCAAATGTGAAACAAAAGAATTTGAAATTATACCGAAGCCTAATCCCGAATCTCTCGATAATTCTTCATTATACGCTTGTTGAAACTTAATTTGCTGATTGTGTATTTGAGCGTTAACGGCATCGCTAACCATATCGGTATAAGCCACATTAAGTTTTTCAATGCGGTTTGACCAATATTTATTAATTTCCTTCCAATTAGGGCTAATCTCAATGCCATATTTGTTAAATATTTCGTTAACAGATTTTGCTGTAGAGTCTAAAACACCTTGTGCATAGGTAAAATTATCTATTATCCAAGGCAAAGGTTTTACTGTAACTTCCGTTCCGTGTTGTTGCACGTTATCAACCGCTTTACCATTAACACGATTATCGGTAATTTGTTTTGAGTCCTTAGTAACGCGCATTTCAAAAGTTTCGCCTAATTGCCATAAAGCGAACTCAATTTTGTTATATTCTAAGTTTTGTTCCCATAATCGAAGTGATACTGTTTTATCCGATGTGCTAAAACCCATAGTACCTCCTATAAAAAAGTGCGCCCACAGAGAGCGCACGAAAAACGCACCTCTCAATGTTGCTACACATTTTTCCCAAAGTTAGGCGAGAGCATACGTTTTTACCAACAGTATGCCCTAACTTGGGAATATTTAAAATGTGTAGCATAATTAGTATAGCACTAATTAAAAGAAAAATCAATATAAAATGGTATATCGTTGAAAAATTTGTAAGGGCTATCTAAAATTTGACATTTAATCTAAAAGCAATCGACCGTTTATTCCGTGATAAAGGCAACGACTTTTAGATATTTTGAGTGGATAAAAAGGTTCGGATTTGTTACCTTCATCCGCACCAAACAAACGAGCACCCCTTGTGGGTGCTTTTTTGTTTGGTATGACCCAAATTTTCGACAGGAATTGAGGGTGGAGCTGCGAACGGGAGTGAGCATTTTGCCTTACGTAAATAGGGCAAGTGTACTCTTGCGAGGCAAAACAAACGATTGATGATCGTTTGGCGGGGCGCGCTGCCAAAGGCGCAATTCCTGTCGACCGCACCACAAAAATAGGATGTCCAACGGGCATCCTATTTTTGTTTTGTCGTAGATAGTCGCGCGAACCGCATAATTATATGCAGGTTCACGCGAGAAATACGGCATACGGTATTATGTATTTTTCACTTATTCATCCCGTATTTCGACGCTCTGCCCCTTGCGGGCAGATACCTGTCGACCATCAATATAAGCCATATGCACGCGCCGCCAAAGTCGCAAGTCCTTTTTTGTATAAAAACAACCCGCCGAGATTTTTCTCGGCGGGTAATCTTTATATTAGGAGTTTATAAAACGCTTAAAGCAACAATCAATAATTTTCCGCTCTTACTTGGAAATACGCTTGGGGATGCGCGCAAACGGGGCAAACTTCGGGCGCCATCTTGCCAACTACGATATGTCCGCAGTTGGTACATTGCCATACGGCGTCGCCTTCTTTGGAGAATACCAAGCCGCCTTCTACGTTCGCAAGAAGCTTTCTGTATCTTTCTTCGTGTTCCTTTTCAATCGCCGCTACGCCGTCAAAAAGCTTCGCGATTTCTTCAAAGCCTTCTTCGCGAGCAACCTTTGCGAATTCGTCGTACATATCCGTCCATTCGTAGTTTTCGCCTTCCGCCGCAGCAAGGAGATTTTCAGCCGTGGAAGGAACAGCGCCGCCGTGCAAAAGCTTGAACCAAAGCTTAGCGTGTTCTTGTTCGTTCTTCGCTGTTTCTTCAAAAATGTTTGCGATTTGCACAAAGCCTTCCTTCTTCGCTTTGCTTGCAAAATAGGTGTATTTATTTCTTGCTTGCGATTCGCCTGCAAAAGCCGTTTGCAAGTTCGCTTCCGTCTTCGAACCCTTCAATTCGGGCGCTACGGGTACAAACTTACCGCTTTGCTTGCATACAGGGCAAACTTCGGGAGCTTTTTCGCCTTCTGCTACGTAATTGCAAATTTGACACTTAAATTTCATATTTTTCTACCTCTTTTTTCTTTTTGATACCAATTCTTATTAGGACCTGGTTTTATTAACTGAATATAGTATAATATAAAAAAATGTATTTGTCAATAGTTTTTTAAAAAAAATTTTTAAAATTTTTGAAAATTTTTCCAAACACGAAAAAAAGACAATTTTTTTCTTTTTTTAACGATATTTTCACGCCGCGAAAATAATAAATATATATAATGAAATAAAGGCGAAGCCTGCGGTTGACAAAAGGGTTGTTTTTTGATACAATAATTTCGATCCAAACCGCCATATTATAAGATAGGGGTATGCATTTTGGGTAAAAAGCTGACGAAAAGAAAGAAAAAGTGGATAGAGCGGACGGTATCCAACGACAGAAGCTATAAACTGTTTTTGTACAACCGATTTTTTATTTTTTTAATGCTGGTACTGTTGCAAGTGGCAGGCTATATCGCGGTGTGGTATTTGTTTGTATACCAAACGAAGATAGGGGTGCTGGTGCAATTCGCGGTGGGTATTTTGTCGTGGATTGCCGTACTGCGTTTAATCAACAAAGTGGACAAGCCGTCCACAAGGCTGGGTTGGGTAATCGTGATACTCGTCGCGCCCGTTTTTGGGCTTCCAAGCTATCTTTTCTTCGGAGAAGGCAGACCCGCCAAACGCTTAAAAAACAGGCTAAACCAAGCCAAGCAAGAAAACGCGCTCGCTATGCGGCAGGCGTACGGCGAACCGCCCCAAATGCAGCCGAAAAACCGCAAGGAAAGCATTTGTCGTTTTTTGCAAAACGTAGCGTCCGCGCCCGCCTTTTTCGACGGGAGCGTGGAATATTATTCAAGCGGCGAAAAAATGTTTGCCGCAATGCAAGAAGCGCTTAAAAAAGCGAAAAAATACGTGCTGGTCGAATATTTCATCATCGGTTATGGCAAGATGTGGAAAGGGCTGTTGCGGCTACTTTTAGAAAAGGCGGCGTCAGGGGTGCAGGTACGTATCATCTACGACGATTTCGGCTGTATGATGACCTTGCCGCCCAAATACGATAAATATTTAGAAAGCCTGCACGAAAATATCCGTTGCGTTACGTTTAACAACGTTGCGCCCGTGTTTGCGGTGCGTATGAACAACCGCGACCATCGAAAAATGCTGGTGATAGACGGAAAAGTTGCCTTTACGGGCGGCGTCAACGTCGCGGACGAATACATCGGCGAAGTACGAAGATTTGGTTTTTGGAAGGATACGGGGCTGAAAATCACGGGCGACGCCGTTCGCTCGTTCGTCAACGTATTCTTTGATACGTGGAATGGCATTTATCCCCAAAAAGAAAGCTTGAACGCGTACCTGCCCCCCGCATTTTCAAAAAATGCAGAGCGGAAAGGGGACGAAAAAACGTTGATTCAGCCTTACGCGGACTCGCCTTTGGACGACGTAGCGGTGGGGGAAGTGGTATACGGCGATATGTTGCATAGCGCGGAAAAATACGTCTATATATTCACGCCGTATTTGATTTTAGACGACTCGATGCGAAGCGCCCTTTGTTTGGCGGCGGCGCGCGGTGTGGACGTGCGTATCGTCACGCCTGCAATCCCCGACAAAAAGGTTATTTATCGGCTCACCCGCGCCAATTATTTGGTGTTGATGAAAGCGGGGGTAAAAATTTACGAATACACGCCCGGGTTTATCCATGCCAAGAGTATGCTTTGCGACGACGAATGCGCGGTGGTGGGGACGATAAATTTGGATTATCGAAGCTTGTATTTACATTTTGAAAACGCGGTGTATTTTCAGGACGAAAAGGCGATTGCCGACCTAAAACGGGATTGCGAAGAAACGTTTGCCGTTTCCAAGCTCTGCACGTTGGAAAACACCAAAAGAACGGTATTTGGCAGAATGATGGATTCTCTGCTGCGTATATTTGAAACTCTATTTTAAGGAAGCGAAAGATGAAAAAGAAAAAGACGGCGCGGGAAAGACGCGCGGAAGAAAGACAAATTTTGGCGCAAATGAACGAAGCGATGGAAGGGCAGGAAACAAAAACTTCGGCAGAAAAACCCAAGAAACAGCCCAAAAAAGAACAGCGCAAGTACGACAGCAGTATGCCCGAAAAGGTGCATTGTAAGCGTTGCAGAACGTTGATGGAAAACGGCGTTTGTCCTGCGTGCGGCTTTAAAATTTACGTACCGATGGACGAAGAAAAACGCAAAAAAATCAAGCTGGTCGTAACGGTGGTTGCGATTGCCGTCTTTATCGCCTTGTTCGTGGCGTTACAGTTTAAAAACGCATAATAAAAAATAAAAACGCGGGAGCTGAAAAAGCTCTCGCGTTTTTTGGTGACGTTTTCGCTAATGCGAAAGTGAAGTTGCCACACAAGTGAAGTTTGCGCTGTGCGCAAGTTATGGAAATTCTTTTTTACTTTGCCGTAGGCAAAACTTCACTATCCAAAGGATAACTTCACTTACGAAGTAAACTTCACTTGCCCATAAGGGCAAACTTAGTTCTCTTTACACCTTTTTCCACGTTCTCGGGCTAAACAAGATGAATACGGGCAAAATTTCCAATCTTCCCACCATCATAGTAAGGGCGAGTAGGATTTTCGAAAAAGGGTTATACGCCGAAAAGGAAGCGTACGGTCCCACCGCTTCAAACCCGGGCCCGATATTCGAAAGACAGGATAAAGCGGAAGAAAAATTACTGAAAAATCCGTGCGAAGCACTATCGTTTGCTCCGTCAAAGGACAAAGCAAAGGTTACGACAAATAGGATAAACATATACAAAGTAATAAAGGAAAACACGTCGTTGGTGGTTTTTTCTTCCAAGGTTTTGCCTTCAAATTTCACTTTGGGTACGTAGCGGGGATTGATAAGCTTTCGCACGTTCACGTACGCGCCTTTTACGGCGATGACCAAGCGTGAAGTTTTCATACCGCCCGCCGTCGAGCCCGCCATACCGCCCATAAACATAAGCATAACGAGCACCGTAGCCGCCGACATCGGCCAAAGGTTGAAATCGGTTGTGGAATATCCCGTCGTCGTGATAATAGACGCGACTTGGAATAAAGAATGTCTAAACGCTTCTTCCGTGGAATAGCTTAAAGCCGTTGCTTGGGTGATTAACGAAAGAAATACCGTACCCACCGCTATCGCGACGATAAGCACGTAAGCGCGCAATTCTTCGCTCTTGAAAAAGGCCCTCGCTTTACCGATTAAAAGCAAATAATACAAGCTGAAATTTACGCCGAAAAGGAGTAAGAAACAAGCGATTACGTATTGCGAGAAAGGGCTGAACAGCTCCATACTTCCGGGGAGAAATCCAAAGCCGCCCGTACCCGCGCTGCCAAACGCCGCCAGCAAGCTGATAAAGATTTTGTCGTTTTCAAACCCCGCGATGGGCTTGTCAAACATTAAAATAACAGCTTCCAAAACGGTCATACCCAAATAAATTAAGTACAAAATACGGGTCGTCACCTTCATTTTGGAAACGATTTTCCCCACCTGCGGGCCGGGGGATTCCGCGCGGAGCAAATGCATAGCCGTGCCGTCGTTGCTTTCGGGGATAAAAATAAGCACGAATACAAGCACCCCCATACCGCCTATCCAATGCGAAAAGCTCCGCCAAAAGAGAGTGGAGTAGGCTTGCACGCCTATCGAAACTTCGTCTAAAATACTCGCCCCCGTCGTGGTAAAGCCCGACATAATTTCAAAGCAAGCGTCGATATAGTTGGGAATATCTCCGTTGATAACAAAGGGGATTGCCCCAAACAGCGTCATAATCATCCAAACGAGCGCCGTCAACGCAAAGCCTTCCTTTTGATAGAAGATTTCCCGTTTGGGTTTGGGGATTTGCAACAAAAGCCCAAGCCCCGCCACCGACGCGCTGGGGATTAAAAAGGCAAGAATATTTCGCAAGCCTTCGTTATAGATAATACTCACGAGTAACGGAGCGAGCATCAAAGCCCCTTCCAAAACCATAATCTTGCCTAAAATTTTACCTAATTTCTTATAATTCATACGTTACGCCGCCTTATTGAAAAATATCCGTCAAATCGTCGAAATTCTTATGCGTCGTAACCACAACTACGTTGTCCCCAAGCTGAATTTGCGTATTCCCGTCGGGGATAATCACTTCGTTGTTTCTGGTGATACAGGCAATTAGGCAATTTTCTTTGATGTTCAGCTCTTTCAAGGGCTTGTCGTAAAATTTTTCCTTGGTTTTCGCTACAAACTCCAACGCTTCTACTCTGCCGCCGACCAAGCGGTGCAAGGTAAGCACGTTACTGCCGCGAGTGTTGGCAAGCGCGCGTGCATAGCTGATAATTCGGTTTGCGATAATATCCTTGGGCGAAACGTTGTTTTTAATGCCAAGTTCTTCCAACATATCGTACAAATCGTCGCTCTTAATTTGCGTAATCGCCTTTTTCACCTTCATTTTGTTGGCGAACATCGAAACGATCATATTTTCTTCGTCAATATCGGTAAGAGCCACCAAAGCGTCCATTGCTTCAATGCCTTCTTCCAACAACAAATCGTGGCGCGTACCGTTGCCGTGGACTACGGTGACGCGGGGGAGCGCTTCCGCCAAATCTTCCGCGGCGGCTTTGTCGCTCTCAATAAGTTTCACGCTAAACTTTTTTGCGGAAAGCTTGTCTGCCAAATAGTACCCAAGCTTGTTTCCGCCCACAATCATAATACGTTTTAAAGGCGTAGTGACAAGATGGATTTCGGCAAGGAAGTTGCGCAAAACGTTTGCGTCGGCGGTAAGGTGAATCCTATCTCCTTCCTGAATAACGAAATTACCGGAAGGAATGGTTACTTCGTCGCCCCGCTGTACAGCGCAAATCAGCGTTTTAGTGGAAAGCTTTTTCCCCAAAGAAATAAGGGTTTCTCCCACAAGCGCGCAGCCCTTTTCCGCTACGATTTCCACAAGCAAAACCTTGCCCTTGGCGAAGTGTTCGGCTTGCGCAATGGACGGAAGGTTGATTAAGTTGAAAATTTCGTGCGCGGTGTCCAATTCGGGGTTGACAATCATGGAGATACCCAGCTCGTCCTTCATCGCCAAAATTTGTTTGCGGTAAAGTGGATTGCGCACGCGGGCAATGGTATTTTTTACCCCCGCTTTTTTCGCTACCAAGCAAGCGAAGATATTTAACTCGTCGCTGTTGGTCAAAACGATAGCAAGGTCCGCGCCGTGCATATTCGCTTCTTCCTGAATATCCATACACGCGCCGTTGCCGACAATGCCGAATACGTCGTATTTTTCAATAAGGCTTTCGATAATATCCTTATTTTCGTCGATAATTGTAATGGTATGGCCTTCTTTGGAAAGGTGTTTTAAAATGGTTTCCCCAATCGTGCCAAGTCCGATAATAACAATTCTCATATCAATCTCCAAAAATGCGTTATGTTACGCCGTCTATAAAAAGTGTATCACGAATGTAAAAAAATGTCAACGAGAAATCCTTTATTTTTTGTTTATAAACAAAAAGCCTGCCTGCTTCCGTCCGATAAAAGGCGACGCAATCGCCAATATACGACAAAATCCGCGATAGGCATTGACAATTCCCCGTACAGGGTGTATAATAAAAATAATAGGACGAAAGGGGGATACACTATGTCGTTTATTACGTTAAAAGAATACAAAGACAGCTTTTCCGCAGAAAAAGCCAAGCTGAAAGACGCGCTCAAAGCCGTCGCCGACCAAGACCCGAAGGCTCTTGACGCCTACCAACCGCCCGTTGACCGCAGAAAAAGCGTCGGCGGTATCATCGGCGCATTTTTTATCGGCTTTGCGATAAACTTCGTTTTGACGCTGATTGCGTTGGGGGTGTACGGCAACACCAGTTCCAGCTTCCAAGCGATGACGGAAGCGCAAAAAGAAACCGTTTATATATATTTCTTTTTGAGTATGCTGATTTTGCCCATTACGGCGGTCGTTATTTGCCTTATCCGCAACGCCAAAGCAAAAAAGGCTTTAAAAAACTACGAAAAGATTACGCAATCGCAAGAATACCAGAACGCCCAGCGCATACAAAAGGAATACGACGAACAAAAAGCGGCGTGCAAGCAAAGCTTGAAAGATTTTGAAGACCGTATTGACCCCGACAATTCGATGGGGCTGATTTACTTGGACGGCGGCGAGCCCAAAGACGGCATTTATATGGGTACGCTTTGCGTAGACGGCGACGAGAACCGACAAATACTCAACTATCGCAGCGCGCCGTATGAATTTTATATTCCCATCGGCAGCCATACGGTTATGATAAAATCGGGCGACAAGGTAGTTTGGCAGGAAAAATTCACGATTTCGACGAAACAGGTGTTGACGATTGACATAGCGGGCGCGGCGGACAGCGTGGCGTTGAGCGGGGATTTGGATAAATATTCCAGTAGCGGCAGGACGGATATTCGCTATCAACCCGTCACCAGACCGCAGTACGAAAGCGCGCGCAAGCTTTTACCCAGCAAACCCAAATGCTACGTAATGCAATAAAATACGAATATAAGAAAAACGCGGTGTGAAAATACAAAACGCCGCGTTTTTTCTTTATAAAAGCCCGTTGTTCGCTTGCTTTTGTCGGTGGTTTGTGTTATCATTTTCGAAAGGAAAAAAGGAAGTATATTTATGCAAACCGTGAATTACAAAAGAACGAAATTCGCCTGCTATTCGGCGTACTTGACGATGTCGTCGGTGTTTTGTTTGCCGCCGCTTTTGTTCGTAACCTTTCACGAAAGCTATGGGATTTCTTGGACGCTTTTGGGGACGCTCGTACTCGTCAACTTCATTACGCAGCTTGGCATTGATTTGATTTTCAGCTTCTTTTCTCAAAAGTTCAATCCAAAGCTTATCTTAAAAATTATGCCTTTGATTACGGCGACGGGCTTGCTGTTGTTTGCGCTCTCTCCCGTTATGTTCAAGGGAAACGAATTTTTTGGAATGTTGATAGGCACGTTTGTCTTTTCGGTGGCGGCGGGGCTTTCGGAAGTGCTTTTAAGCCCGATGATTGCGGCAATGCCGTCGGATAATCCGCAACGGGATATGAGCCTTTTGCACTCCATATACGGCATAGGCGTATTCACCGTCATCATCATCAGCGCACTCTTTCTTAAATTCGTCGGCGAGCAATACTGGACGCATTTGACGGTCGTCTTAGCGTTTTTGCCTATTTTGACTTCGGTATTGTTTATATTTTCACCCATACCCGATATGACGGTTGGCGAAAGCGGTGAAAAAAGACAAAAAAGCAAGAAAAAAACGTTGGGAATTTGCCTTTGCGTGCTTTGTATCTTCTTCGGCGCGAGCGCGGAAGTGACGATGACCAACTGGGTGTCCAGCTTTATGGAAACGGAGTTTGCCATCGACAAAGCGGTGGGGGACGTCGTGGGTATGGCGGGCTTTGCCATTGTGCTTGCGCTTACCCGTATCGCCTACGCGAAATGGGGCAAAAACATTTGGAAAACCTTGCTTGTCGGTATGATAGGCGCGGTGGTTTGCTATTTGACGGCAGGGCTTGTTTCCAACGGCGTAGTGGTGTTTATCGCCTGTATTTTAACGGGTATTTTCACATCTATGCTCTGGCCGGGAACGTTGATTTTTATGGAAGAAAAAATGCCCAACTTGGGCGTTGCCGCGTACGCCTTGATGGCGGCGGGTGGGGATATGGGCGCGGCTGCCGCGCCGCAGCTTATGGGTATCGTAGCCGATTTTGCGGGCTTTAAAGCGGGTATGGTCGTCAGCGCCGCTTTCCCCATCTTGGGTATCGTCGTTTTAATGATTATGCGCGCATTTTTTAAAGAAAAACCTGACAGTCCCCCCCTTGACAAACAAAAATAACGAGTTATAATGATATACGAAACAATAAAATCCGTTGTCCAAACTTGTGGACAGCGGATTTTTTCATCGTATAAGCGTCGTTTTTCAACTCGCACCTGGGCAAGATGATCTTGCAGCCAATCTTACGTCTTTTCGA
>JBGVRC010000118.1:0-32830 GCA_045128055.1 Candidatus Scatosoma sp.
ATTTCGCTGAAATGTTCAACGATTTCCGCTTCCACAGCCGCTTGTTTTGCTTGGCGTTCTTGTCTGTCGAAGGTGTCAAGCGCTTCGTACAACTTATCGTAGCCGTACGCTTTAACCGCTGCGTCCAAATCTTCGGGAATCTTATAAAGTTCCATTTCTTTCTTGGGTTTACCGACTGCGGGAACGATTTCGTCTGCAATCCAAGCGCAAACCTTTTTGATTTCTTCGTGACCGAACATAATCGCGCCTACCATTTCCGCGTCGGTAACTTCGTTTGCGCCTGCTTCGATCATCAAGATAGCGTCGGACGTACCTGCAAGGTTAAGGTGGATTGCGCTCTTTGCTCTTTGTTCTACGTCGGGGTTGATTACGTATTCGCCGTCAACCATACCAACGACTACCGAGCCCGTAGGGCCAGCCCAAGGAATATCGGAAATGGAAAGCGCGATGGACGAACCAACCATTGCCAAAGGTTCGGGGGAAATATCGGGGTCAACGGAAAGAGCCGTTGCTACAACGACTACGTCGTTGAAAATGCCCTTCGGGAACAAGGGACGAATGGGACGGTCGATAAGACGGCTGGTCAAAATGGCTTTGTCGGACGCTCTGCCTTCACGCTTTTTGAAACCGCCGGGGATTTTACCGACTGCGAACATCTTTTCTTCGTAATCTACGGAAAGGGGGAAGAAGTCCATACCTTCTCTTGCCGTTTCCGACATACATACGGATACGTGTACCGCCGTTTCGCCGCAGCGAACGAGACACGCGCCGTTTGCTTGTTCTGCGTACTTACCGATTTCTACGACAAGCTCTTTGCCCGCGTAATTGGTTTTGAATACTCTGCTATTGTTTAAATCCGGCATTGTAAAAATTCTCCTTATACTTTAATTCTTTTTTGTTCTTGTCCGCTTGCGTCGCCCGACTGCAAACGGGTCCGATATGCACGCGCGCACAGGCTTATGCCGGGGCTTGTCCGCGTTTTTGCATACCAATGTTTGCCTTTTACCTGTCTTTATTCACAAAAAAGAGCGAGTTAAAACAACCCGCCCTTTCGTGCTTGCATTATTTACGAAGACCCAACGCTTCGATGATCGCTCTGTATCTTGCGATATCTTTCGCTTTCAAATAGTCAAGAAGACCACGACGCTTACCTACCATCTTCAAAAGACCGCGGCGAGAGTGGTTGTCTTGCTTGTTTACCTTCAAGTGTTCGTTAAGGTGATTGATTCTGTACGTGAGCAATGCGATTTGTACTTCGGGAGAACCCGTGTCACCTTCGTGCGTTGCAAATTTTGCAATGATTTCGTTCTTTTCCATCTTTTTTATCCTCCTACATGGAAATTGTATATCGCGCCGCCGAGTGACCCGTGGAGAATCAGAGCCCCCAGACAGCCGTTATTCCTATTTTAACACATTCCGTTTTAAAAGTAAACCAAAAATCAACGCTTTTTCCGCTTTTTTATGTCTTTTTCGCAAAATTTAACGGAAAAATTCTCTTTTTTTACTGATAATATCGTCCACGCAGGCGATATAGGTCTTTAAATCCTTTTGCGAAGCAAAGCGGGTAATCAAGCCCTTGTCCGTAAAGACGCGCTTGGAAACCGCGTTTGCACCCACCGCCAAATTGTCCGCCGTTTCTTCCATTATATCGACGTTGTACACGCACGCCTTGCCCTGTTTTGTCCAGCCCACGTTTTCGTTGTTGCCGACCTGGTATTTTTGACGGTACATATAGTACGGAGCATACCCGTTTTCGGACAAAATTTTGCGAGATGCGGCTACCATGTCCGAGATGAAATCGTTTTCGAGATAATTTGTTTCTTCCTTTAACTTCGCGCCGCTCTTTAAGGAAAGGCAATGCACGGTGATATTGTCCGCGCCCGTTTTTACCGCCTGCAAAACGCTGTTTTCAAACGTTTCGGGCGTTTCCCCTTCCAGCCCTGCAATCAAATCTAAATTGACGTCAAAGCCGTACTTTTGCGAAAGCGCAAACGCCTTATATACGTCCGCAACGGTATGTTTTCTGCCGATTTTTTGCAAGGTTTCGTCGGAAAAGGTTTGGGGATTGATACAAATTCTCGTCACTCCGTATTCTTGCAACAAAGCAAGCTTTTCTTCCGTAAAGACGTCGGGTCTACCCGCTTCGACGGTGTATTCCACCTTGTTTTTACAATTTTCTAAAATGGGCGCAATCCCTTTTAACACGCGGGAAAGCTCCGTTTCAGACAAAGCGAACGGCGTACCGCCGCCCACGTAAATACTACGCAAATTGCCGATGCTTTCCTGCGCCGCGGCAAGCTCTTTATCCAAGCAATTTAAATAATCGGGCAAAAAGCTTCTCGTTTTTTCAATCGGCGCGGTGATAAAGGAGCAATAGGCGCATTTGGTAGGACAAAAAGGAATGGACACGAACAAGTCGGTGTTTCCGTCCTTTTTTTCGTATATTCCCTTTTGCGTTTGCAAGATTTCTTCCACCAAGCGGATATTTTCTTCGTTGACGCGCATCAAACGGAACAAATCTTTAAAATTTCGTCCGTTTTCTTCTTCCATATACGCAAGCTTTGTCGGGCGAATCCCCGTCAACGCCCCCCACGGCATTTCTTCGGCGTATAAATCGCTTAAAATATGATAAAGACGAAGCTTGGCAAAACGGCGTTCTAAACGCTTAAATTCCAACTCATCGCGTACCTGCCCCCTATCTTCAAAGGAAAACGCCTTGCTGTCCACCACAAAATCGTTGCGAAAAACTCCTTCCGCAAACGAAAAAGAGTGCGATAAATTTTCGGGGCGTTTTTTAAACAAACGCGCGACGTCTAAAAGCTCGTTTTCCAAAAATGGACAGTCTGTCGTAAACATAGCTGCTCCTTTATGCGTCTAATACAAAGGGGTTGGTTTTGCGTTCGATTTCCAGCGTGGTAGGCTCGTTATGCCCTGCGTAGACGGGCATATCCCCGTCCAAAGCCGCAAGACGGCGCAAGCTTTGGCGCATTTGCGCAATACTGCCCGTCGGGAAATCCGTTCTGCCCATACTGCCCGCAAACAGCGTATCCCCCGTAAATAAGTGCTTCTCGCCCGCTTCATCCGTAATCAAATAGCACGCGCTACCCGCCGTATGACCAGGGGTGATAAGCGTTTTTACTTTTACGCCGCAAAGGGTGTTTTCTTCCCCGTCGGCAAGCGTTTTGTCCACGGCGTATGCTTCGCGGGGCGCGCCGAACGCCGAGAATAAGTCGGCGTTTGTCCCCACGAGCGGTTTTTCCTTTTCCGAGCAGTACACCAACGCTCCGTCCGTTTGCAAAGCGGCAACGCCGCCAACGTGGTCGAAATGGCAATGGGTTAAAAGCACGCAAACAGCGCGCAAGCCGCGTTTGTCGAGTTCTTCTTTGACACGGGGCTGCGCGGGATCGATGACGATTGCCGTTTTGTCGTCGGTTGTGATTATATAAGTATTCGCCCCGAAACCGCGGGGCGAAAGGGTTATAATTTTCATATCATTTTCCTTTAAGAAAGCGAAGTGATACGGCGCACTTCGTAAATGCGCTTATCCGATTGCATACGCTTGATAAGCAAATCCATCTCCGAAACGTCCGTCAAGGATATAGACGCTTCTAAAACAGCGTCGTGATGTTTGTCAATTCTGCCGTTGACTGCCGTAATAGAAAGCTTTAATTCGGACACAACGGACGAAAGCACGGAAAGCGCCGCACCTTGGTCGGTTGCGCGCACGGTGATATTCGCGTTGTATCTTTGCTTTGCGCCCGCCGCAATTTGCCATTCGGCAGGCAACAATCTACTGTGTTCTACCCCCTTAATATTCGGGCAATCGCTGCGGTGAATGACTACGCCGCGACCGCGGGAAGTATAGCCGATGACACGGTCGCCGGGAACGGGCGAACAGCAACCCGCAAAACGGACGAGCATACCCGCTTGGCCGTTGACGAGCACGCCGCCGGGGTTGTGATGACCGCTGGAAGCGCGGATCTCAAACGCCATCGGCGTTTCCTTGCGGTAAAAGTCGATGAGCTTGAACAGGATTTGGTTGACGGAAATAGAGCCGTAGCCCACCGCCGCGAACATTTCGTCCTGTTCGTTGAAAGAAAACCGTTCGCTGATACGCTTGAAGCTTTCTTCCGTAAGCAACGTGGAAAGGGTGTAGCCCTTTTTCTTGGCTTCGTCTTCCAGCTTGATTTGACCGATGCGGATATTTTCTTCTTTTAATTCGTTTTTATAGAATTGACGGATCTTTGCTTTCGCGCTCGACGATTTAATAAATTTCAACCAGTCGCGCGAAGGACCTTTCGCGTTGGGCGAAGTGATGATTTCTACTACGTCCCCTACTTCTAATTCCGTCGTCAAAGGCACGATTTTGGAGTTGACGCGCGCGCCCGTACAACGATTGCCGACTTCCGAGTGAATGGCGTAGGCAAAATCGACGGGAGTTGCGCCCGGGGGCAGGGAAATGACCTTACCGCGCGGGGTAAATACCAACAATTCGTGGCTGTAAAGCTCGGTTTTTAAGGCGTTGACGAACTCCTTGGAGTCTTTTAAATCGCCCTGCCATTCCATCACTTCGCGAAGCCAAGTTAAGCGGTTTTCAAAGTTGTTGTTTTCTTCGCCCGTCTTGCCTTCCTTGTATTTCCAATGCGCGGCGATACCGAATTCCGCGATACGGTGCATTTCTTCCGTACGGATTTGGATTTCAAACGGCTGACCGTATCTGGTCATAACCGTGGTGTGCAGGGATTGATATTTGTTGGGCTTCGGCGTAGCGATATAGTCCTTGATTCTGCCGGGAATGGGCTTCCACTTTTCGTGGATTCTACCCAAAACGGTGTAGCATTGACTAATATCCTTTACGATTACGCGCACAGCCGTCAAATCGTAAATTTGGTCCAAGGTCTTACCCTTGTTTTTCATCTTTTTATAGATAGAATAGAAGTGCTTGGGTCTGCCAAATACTTCCCCTTCCACCCCGTCGCCGCTCATCAATTCCTTGATTTCCGCGGTGATACCGTTGACAAATTCTTTGCGTTCGGATAATTTTTCACGGATATTATAGAGCAAATATTCGTAGGATTCGGGGTCGAGATATTTCAAGCACAAGTCTTCTAATTCGCACTTGATTTGCGAAATACCGAGTCTACCTGCAAGGGGGGCGTAGATTTCCAACGTTTCCCCTGCCATACGTTGCTGGCGTTCGTGCGAAAGGAAGTTGAGCGAACGCATATTATGCAATC
Source organism: Candidatus Scatosoma sp. (assembly GCA_045128055.1). Classification (GTDB taxonomy): domain Bacteria; phylum Bacillota; class Clostridia; order Christensenellales; family Borkfalkiaceae; genus Scatosoma. The sequence goes on from JBGVRC010000118.1 coordinate 5,238, forward strand.
TGTCCGCAAGCTTGATGATGATGACGCGCATATCTTTCGCCATAGCGACGAAAATTTTACGGAAGTTTTCCGCTTCCGCGTCTTCTTGGGATTTAAATACGATTTTTTCGAGTTTGGTTACGCCGCTCACCAAATCCAACACTTCGTCGCCAAATTCGCGTTTGATGTCTTCCGCTGTCGATTCGGTGTCTTCGATGACGTCGTGCAAAAGCGCCGCCGCTATCGTCGCGCCGTCTAAACCAAGCTCCATCAAAATATCCGCCACCGCGCAGGGGTGGATAAAGTAAGGCTCGCCCGAAGCGCGCTTTTGATTGGCGTGCGCTTGCTTGGCGTATTCATACGCTTTCAAAACCATTCCGCCGTCCGAAGCGTACGTTTGTTTAATTGTGTTTAACGTATTTTCCATTCGTTCGTATAGTTCCTTTGTGTTTAAACCGTAAAATTAGCCGTTTTGTAATAAGCATACCTTGCGATAGATTGCCGAATCCGCCAAATCGGCTTTTACGCCGCGATACACCGTCAATCTGCCGTCGCCAAACGCCACCAGTCCCAGCTCTTCAAAGACGTTGAGCGCAAAGATAAATTCTCGTTTATCAAAGCCCAAGCCGTCGCAAGCCAACGCGATTTCTTCCACTGTATCCCCGCAAAGCACGTTGACGTCGCGGCGAAGCGCGGAAAAGATTTCGAGTAAGCTTTCTCGGGCTACGTCCAAGTTTTCAAACATTTTATAACCGCAAATTTCGCTGTTTACGTACGCCGTTTTACCGTTCAAGGCGGTAATATTATAATCCGCGGGGGTATCCAAGAAAATAAAATCTCTAAACCCCGATAAATCCGCGTCGGGCGCGGGAGAAATAATCAAGGCGTTTGCCAAATTTCGAGAAGAAGGATAGAACAAATCGCAACCAAAGTCTTCTAAATTTTCATAGAAACGTAAAGTCCGTCTATCCGAAGCAATCAAGCACAAGCCGTACGCGCATTCTTTTTGTTTTTTGGCGATAAGGGCTTTGACTTCTTCCGTCGAGCAGGCCATCGTTTGCACGTCTACCCCTTCGGTGTACGAACGGGAAATGGCGTTGGCGAAAATGCTTTCCGCTACGTCCCTGCCCGTTTTGCCGTCGTAGAGAAGTTCTCTTACGTACCCTTTAATATATTCTCTACCCTTAAATTTGGACACGTTGACGTCGAAAATAAATTGTTTTTTGACGTCGCTTTCGATAATTTTTAAGTTGCGAATCCCCGAAAAATACATCAAATCGATATAGTCGCTCTTCACCGACAGGTGCGGCGACATCATCTTTACGGGGCGAGCTTGGCACGCCGCCGCCGAAATATAAAAGAGCGGACGCTTATGCCCGATACCGTAAGGCTCCATAGCCACGAGCTCGCGGGCGAACTTTTCCGAGAACGGGCCTTTGATTTCTTCGCTGACGGGAATGAGCTGTTCGAAATCCTTAGGCGTGTAGGTCTTGCCGATTTCTTCGTTGAGCGCCGCTTCCAGCGCGTCGAAGTTTTCAAAACGGATATTGATACCCGCCGCTTGGGCGTGGCCGCCAAATTCTTCAATGTATTGACTGCAATTTTTTAAGGCGTTGAAAATGTTGATGGTTTCAATACTGCGCGCGCTGCCTTTGAGCATATCGCCGTTATGCACGAAAAGTAGGGTGGGACGGTTGTATTCTTCGGAAATACGCGCGGCTACGATACCGACAAAGCCTGCGTTCCAGCTTTCGTCGGAAAGCATAATCACGTTGCCGTACGCGCCCTTTTCCACCAGTTTGCGCTTTGCGGAAAGGTATAATTCGTCGCAATATTTTTGTCTTTCGGTATTATATAAGCAGAGCTTGGTAGCAAGCTCGTAAATTTCACTTTCATCTTCGGACACAAACAAGCGGAAAGCCGCCTGCGCGTCCCCCATTCTACCCGCCGCGTTGACGCGGGGCGCTACGTTAAAGGCTAAGGTTTGCGCCGTAATACCGTCGTAGTTTTTGCCGATAAGGTGCGCAAAACAAGAACGAAGCTTGTGGTTGAACAGCTTTAAGCCTTCCGTAACGATGTCACGGTTTTCGCCAAGGAGCGGAACGCTGTCCGCAACGGTGGCAAGGGTGGCGAAATCGAGATATTTATACGCCGCTTCGCCGATGAGCGCGCAAGCCACTTTAAAGGCTACGCCTGCGCCGCAAAGGTTGTCGTAGGGATAATCGTCTTTGAGTTTTGGATTGACAATGACGCAATCGGGCAAAACTTCGGGGAGCTCGTGATGGTCGGTGACGATTACGTCCGAGCCAAGCTCGTAAATGTATTGCGCTTCTTTCGCGCAGGAAATACCACAGTCAACGGTGATGAACAACTCGGGATTGCAGTCTTCGAAAATACGATCAATAGCGTCTTCGGAAAGCCCGTAGCCGTCCGCGCGTTCGGGAACGTACACCCGCGCTTCGATACCAAATTCTTTTAAGGCGTGGTACATAATGGCGGAAGCGCATACGCCGTCCGCGTCATAGTCGCCGAACACGACTACCGTCCTACCTTCGTCACGCGCCTGTGTGATAAGCTCTACCGCTTCGCGCATACCTTGCATAAGGAAGGGGGAAAGGAAGTTTTCTTCCGACGGGTACATAAACCGCTTGATTTTTTCCACCGTATCGATACCGCGCGCGTATAAAATGCGGGCGATGTGTTCGGTCAATCCCGATTCTTGCGCAAGAACAGAGATGGTATTCAGTTGTTCTTCCGTAAAGGAATATTCGGGAATGATTTTTTTCATAAACCACCAACACACGGAAAATTTCCGTTTTTTAAGATTGTAACGGCTATTTATCGTTTTTTGCGTATAGAATATAAGAAAGGCGAGGGGAGTTTAAACACTCCCCCGCCCCACCGTTCTATTCAAAATTATTCTTCTTTTTCTTCAACCGCTTCTTCTACAACTTCTACAACTTCTTCCGTTGCTTCTTCGGTTTCAACTACTTCTTCAACGGGAACTTCTTCAACGGTTTCTTCCACTTCTGCAACTTCTTTCGTTTCTTCAACGGGAGCCGCTACGGTTTTCTTTACTTTCGTAGAAGTTTTCTTCGCGCCTTTATAGGAGAACTTGTCTTTTGCCGCTTCTTTCGCCGCCGCTACGGGAGCCAAAGCAGCGTTGACCGCGGGAGCGTAAGCAAGACCAAGGAAGAGCGCAAGCGCAATACCTACGACGCAAGCTACTGCAAACCAAAGGTTTGCCATACCGCTAAGGCCGCCTGCCAAAAGGATAGCCGCCGCCGAAACAAGGCAAAGGGTAAGGGTTGCGTTTTTCGCTACTGCGCAGGGTTTTTCTTCGCCGGCTTTCTTTGCCGCTTCTACTTTGTTCAGGTTAAGAAGCGCTGCCGCCGCCGCGAAGAACGCGGAAATCATTACTGCGTAAAGCGCAGAAGCCGTTACGGGGATACGAGCGAGAACTACGATTGCCGCCGTGCCTGCCATTGCAAAGAAGGTGCAAAGCATAACGACCAAGCCGCCCGTCCATTTGAAACGAACCCATGCGTATGCGAGCGCTAATACAGCGAATACAACGCCTGCGATAATCGCGCGGAGCACGTAGCCTTCCGCTACGAAATCGATCGTCGTTTCCGCGCTGCCCATTACGTCAAATTCGTAACCGTACCATTGCGCGCCTTCTTTCGTCAATTCGCCAAAGCGCGTACGCAACGCGTTTTGCATTGCCGTTACGTCTGCTTCGCTGTTGAATACGAATACGATTTCTCTATCGTAACCGTCCATATTGCCGTCGATTTCGTATTCTACTTTCGCGCCGTTGAATACTTTTTCGCATTCCGCTTTTACTTCGTCGAACATTTCCGTATCGTAGACGATTTGGTCCATAGATACGGTCAAGCTCTTATTGTCGCCAACCGCCGCGCCTTTGTTGAAGCCGAACATTACGCCTACTACAAGGGCCGCCGCCAAAATTACCGTAAGGATTACGGTGAATAACGTTGCTTTCTTACAAGACTTACTCATCATCGTCGTCCTCCCTTACGAGTTTTAAATATTTGTACTTATCTTTGTTCGCGCTCATACAAGCATAGTTGAATGCGCGACCCAAAAGCACACAGAACGCCGCCGAAGCGATAATGGCAATAATTGCTTGGATAGCCAAGGTAAACAAACCGCCGACGCCGATAAGGAGCGCTACGCCGCCAAGGAGCAATACCGCGTGTACGTCGATTGCCGCCATAAGCGTTTTCTTGTAGCCCAGCTTAACCGCCGTTTCTACCGTTTTACCAAGCGCTACTTCCGTTTTGATTGCTTTGTATACGATATAGTTGAACACATTGACAAGCGCAAGACCCAAAATGAATACGAATACCGTACCCATCGTTACGGGGAATACGCCGCCGGTGATGAACGCGTAGCAAAGCGCCGTGAGCGAAGCGTACAAAAGGGTCGAGAACATATTTACCGAACCAAAGCCGCCCATCTTAATAAACGCCGCTACGATAAGCACTACGATTACCGCAAGCAACGCGCCGAATACGTAGTACAAGGAATTGCTTTGGTATACGGGGCTGAACGAACGAACGTCGCTTACGTTGAACTGTACTTCAAAGCCGCCGTCTTCAAGCGCGGAGTTAAGCATAATGTAAAGCGTTTCTACTTGGTGCTTGTCCTTATCCTTTGCAAGCGAATAGGTAACCTTGTTGCCGTCAACCATATCGCTGGAAAACTGCAATTTGTCTGCTTCGCCAACCGCCAAGGTAAGCGCGGACGAGCTGGATTCCGCATTCGTTACGTACTTGTCAAGAATGGTTTCGCCATAGGACGTAAATTTAAATTCCAGCGACGTAATTTCGTATTGCGTCGTTATTTTAATGCTCTTGATAATGTCTTGGATGGTGTGGGGATCTTCCGTGCTGGTCAACTCGGAAATCACCGCGCTGTCCTGACGAAGAGTAAGCGCGCCCGTTGCCGCAAACGTCGTGATTGCGTCCGTTGCGTTCGTCTTCGCGTCAGCGTAACCTTCGGAAATTTGCGATGCGGGAACCTCTACGCGAACTGCGTAACCGTCCACTACCGCAACGCGGTAATCTTCATAACCCTTCGCCGCGTAACGAGCCGCGATTGCCGCAACCGCCGCGTTGAAATCGTCCGTGAAATCCGCGCTTACGCTGCCGTCTTCCAAGTAGATGCCCTTTGCGGGGTCCTTGCTCACGTACAAACCGCCGTGTTCCGCATAGCCGAATTTATCTTCTGCGTCTTCTACGTAATCACTTGCGGGTTTTACGCCGTCGGGATAATAATATGCGTAATATCCGCCGCCTACTTGGCCGTCAAGATATTCGCCGCCCAATTCCATACCCAAATCGAATTGCATCACTGCGGGATTCCAGTTCTTAATTCCATACGAAAAAGAAGGGAATGCCGTAATGCCGCACAAAACGATTGTTACGATGGTAAGTAAAATAATCAATACCACCGATTTCTTTTTGCCCATTGAATAGCCTCCTGTTGTTATTGGGTTATACCCAATTTACAATAATACTTTCTTATTATACCTTATTTTTTATCAGCTCGTCAAGCCATAACGGGGAATATAGTAAATTTTTTTGCGGTTTTTGTCAAAAAAACTACCCCATTTTTCCCGTTTTTTACTTATTTTAACAATTTCTTTTCCGCAAGAATATGCATAGCGCATTCTACGCGCTTTTTCATCATCGCGCAGGTCACTTCGTACGGGTCGTTTATATCCCCGTTGAAATTGTAGTTGTTTGCGCTGCAACCGCCCGAGCATACGAATTTTGCAAAGCAATCTTCGCATTTTTTGCGGGTGAACAAGCAGGAATTTTTGAAAAGCTCTCTCGTGTCTTGACGGACAATCCCTTCAAACACGCTGCCCATACGGAATTTTTCGTTGCCTGCAAATTGATGACAGGGATACAAATCGCCGTTGGGGGTCACGGAGAAATATTCGTTGCCCGCGCCGCAAGCGGATACGCGCTTGGAAAGGCAAGGTCCGCCTTCCAAATCGATGTTGAAATGGAAGAAATTGAAGCCTTTTCCTTCCGCGTAGCGTTGCAGGTACGCGTCGCAAAGATTTTCGTATTCCTTTTCAATCGTTTGCAAATGCTCTTCGCGGATTTGCAAATCTTCAATGTCCGTAACCACGGGTTCCATGGAGATAGAATCCACGCCTTGGTCGGCAATGAATAAAACGTCCTTGGCAAAGTCTAAATTTTTCGCCGTGAACGTACCGCGCACGTAGTAGCTCTTGTCGCCGCGCAAAGAAATGAAGTTTTTGATTTTGTCGATAATCAAATCGAACGTACCCTTGCCGTTTACCGATTTACGGATCGCATCGTGTACTTCCTTTCTGCCGTCCAAAGACAAGACGACGTTTTCCATTTCTTCGTTGAAAAAGCGTATCGTTTCTTCATTCAAAAGCAAAGCGTTGGTCGTCGTGGTGAACAAGAATTTTTTGCCCGCTTTCGCGCCCGCTTCCTTTGCGTACGCCACCGTCTTTTTCAAAACGTCGAGATTCATCAAGGGTTCGCCGCCGAAGAAGTCCATTTCCAAAACCTTGCGCTTGCCGCTGTTTTCGATAAGGAAATCCACCGCCGCCTTCGCCGTTTCCAAGCTCATACTTTCGCGCTTGGAATGGTACGCGCCTTCGTCCGCGAAGCAATAGCGACAACGCATATTGCAATCGTGGCAAATGTGAATACAAAGCGCCTTTACTTCGTTCGATTTCATAGGGTAGGATTTTACTTCGTCCTTAAACAAAAGCCCTTGCTCTTTCAAGCCTTCTACGTCGGACAAAATTTCTTTGATTTGTTCGTCGGTGATATAGGTAATATCGACGGCTTGTCCTTCTTCTTTTGCTTTTAAATAATCGGCGGTAGCTCCGTCACATTCGTGCAAAGCCCCGCTGCCTACGTCGTAAATATAGTTTTTTTCTCTGTAATGGAATACGTGTATCAAGGTGTTCTTTCCTCCAAAAAAAGAGCGCGGGAAAAGTCTAAAATTCGGTCAAAAACGGCGCATCCGAGAATACGCCGTTTTTTTGCGATTATTTCCTACGCTTAGTTTTTTGCCGAAACTTCGGCTCGATTGTAAGAATTATTTACGTTCGATTTTTTCTTCGCGCGTAATTCTTTCGCAAGATTGGTTGCCTACCGTGCAGCTCGTCTTACAAGCGGATTGGCAGGTGCTTCTGCATTCGCCGCAAGCGGTTACTTTCTTTTCAGCGGGTTTCGCAATCGTCTTAATCATAATTAGGCCTCCTGATTATTTAGAGATTTATTGTGTCTATTATAATACATGTTTGATAAAATTGCAAGCGCTTTTTTCCACTTTTTCACATTTTAGCTACGCTATTTAGTATTTTTTCCAATTTACCGCCAAAATCCCGCCCAGAGCCGACGCCAAGCAGGTAATCAAAAGCTCGAAAAGTATCAACCACGACAAGGAAAAATCCCCGCCGAGCGAAGAAAACGCCAGATAGGAAAGCGCGGTGAACGCAAGCCCTATCCCCACCCCTTTGAGCCAGCCTTTTTCACCCCGCACAAACGCGATAGCGCCGATTATCACGGACAAAATTTTTAAAGCTTGGGTAATCGGATACACGAACGAACCCGAAGCTTCGCTCATACGCAAAATGCAGGCGAAAATCACCGTGAGCAATAAGGACAGCGCCAAAGCCAGCCCCGCCCCCTTTATAACCATAAAAAATCCGTTACCATAAGGTTTTTCGTTTTGCATAGTAACACCTCCGTTGTATGTGTATGCGAAAACGACGCCTTTTTAGAACGAAAAATCGGAACGGCGCGCCGTTCCGATTTGAATTTGTTATGCAATTAGTCTTCTTTTACTTCTTCGAAGATTTCTTCCGCGGTGGGTTGTTCTTCTACAACTTCTTCCGTAGCTACTTCTTCTACGGGTTCTTCCACAGCTTCTTCCGCTACGGGTTCCTTTTCAACGATGGGTTCTTCTGCGGGAGCGGGTTGCATACCTGCGTCCGTTTGATAAATAGCTTGTTTATCGAACTTGATATAGGATTTGCCGCTTGCTTCCGTACCCGTTTCCAAAACGAAGGTGTTGTCTTCGGGGCAAACTTCTACGACTACGCCGCAAATACCGCCGATGGTCTTTACTTTGTTGCCGGGTTGAATGGAATTGAGTCTATCCATTTGTTCTTGCTGTTTTTTCGCTTGCGAACGGCGGCTGAGCACCATAAACACAACGAAAACGAGCAATACGCCGAGCAACATAAGGGTCGTGGGCAGGTTTTCTTTCGAGAAGCAACCGCCGCCCGTGGTCGTACCGCTGGAATTTAACAATACAAATAACATATTTTTCTCCTTTTATAACGCAACGCACGTGCGTTTTTCCTTTTTTCTATTATCTATGATAGACTTTTTTCCTTATTTTGGCAAGTGATTTTTAAGCAAAATTCCGTTTTTTTCGTCTTTTAACAAATTTTTCATCTTTTCCTTGCCGAAAAATCACGAAACAAAGCATAAAAAAGGTACGCGTTTTTACATTCAACGCGTACCTGCCCCCTTTATTTTGATTTTTTTGCTTTGGTCAACCGCTTTGCCCCCAAGTAGTTGAAAAGAATATAAAGCCCCGTAAAAAGAGCAATCGTTCCCACCAAAACCAAATACATTTGCCATTCCTGCACGCGATAGCCGAAAAACTCCAACGCGCAATCGGACGTTTGCTTCATTCCGTCGATGACCGCCTGCGGCATACCGCTTACGCCCATTTCTTCGTACACGCCTTCCAAGGCGTGCATACGAAGCAACGCCGTTCCGTACGTACCGGGTAAGCAGGTAAGCACGTTTCTCAAACCCGCCCCGTACTGCGCGATGGGCATATACGCTCCGCAAATAAAGCCGTAGCCCGCGCTGATCACCGTCCCCACCGCCGAAAGCTGACCTTGGGTGGTGAGCGGATAGCAAATCAAGGACGAAAGCGAAGTCCCCAACAGCACGAGCAAGAACACATCCAAGAAAAGCTGCAATACGTCCACAAAGGAAAGATACCAGCCCGTAAACGCCAAATAAGCAAAGCCAAGCGCCGTTGCAGTAAGGCTGACAATCATACCGTTTATCGCCGTGGATAAGAAGTAGCCAAAGGCTATGGTGTTGGTTTTGACGGGCGCAATGACAAAATCGTTGCGCGCCTTGGTCGCTTTGTCCTGCACCATATACAGGTTGGCGCAAAAGGATACGGTAATCGTACTGACGGCGAGCAAGGACGAAAGCAAAAGCCCGCCCACAAGCGCGTCGATAAGCTTTTCATCGTAGGGCATACCTTCGGGTATCGCCACGACAAAGCCTTCCTTGTATTTATCGTAAAGGAAAAATACGTACAAGGTCAAAAGAATGATAGGCGTAATCAAGGACGTGATAAACATCGCTTTGTCCTTGAAATAGCATTTTACGTTGCGTTTTATCAATACGCCAAGCGTTTTCATCTCGTTCATACGCCACCCCCAGCGAGCTTTTTGCCCGTAGCCGCCAAAAATACGTCGTCCATCTTCCCTTTTACGATTTCGTAGTCGGTAAACACTTCGGGGTGGGCTACGATAAGCGAAGTCGCTTCCGCGGTGTTTTCCACCCAAACCCGATACCCTTCCGCCACCTTTTCATAAGCTTTACCCAAGCTTTGCAGGCTTGCTTCGTCGGCGTTATAAAGGGTGATATAGTCCCCCGAATATTCGTTTTTAAGCTGTAAAGGCGTGCCTTGCGCCGCAATCTTGCCGCCGTCGAGAATGACTACGTAGTCCGCTTCCGCCGCTTCTTCCATATAATGGGTGGTCAAAAAGACGGTCAAGCCTTCTTTTTTGCGCAAATCGTCGATAATCCCCCACACCATTTTCCGCGTCTGCGGGTCAAGCCCCGTTGTCGGCTCGTCCAAAATCAAAATGCTGGGCTTATGCAACAAAGCGCGCACCACGTCCACGCGGCGGCTTTGTCCACCCGATAATTTCCCGATTGGACGCTTTAAAAAATCGGTCAATTCAAACAGCTTGCTCAATTCCTGCAAACGATTTTCTAATTCTTCCCCGTTTAAACCGTAAAGGGCGGCGCGCGTTTTTAAATTGTCGTACACGGTAAGGGATTTATCCAACACCGATTGTTGGAAAACGACCCCTAATTCCCGTTTGATTTCCAAGGGCTTTTCGTCCAAGTTTTTGCCGTTAATCTCGACCCTGCCCCCGTCCTTTTGTAATTGACCGCACATAATCGAGATGGTGGTGCTCTTCCCCGCGCCGTTTAAACCGAGAAAGGCAAACAGTTCCCCTTTCTTGACGTGAAAGGACAAATTTTGCACCGCCTTTACTTCGCCGTAGCTCTTATAAAGGTTGCTGATTTCTATGATTTTTTCCATTTTTACTCCTTGTCGAACGTTCTGTCCGTATCATACCCTTTTTTAAAAGGTTTGTCAATAGGCTTATTAAAAACGGTCGTTTTGATAACAAAAACGGAGAAGATTTCCCCGTTTGCTATTACAATATATATAATAAATGAAAATAGTACAACTTACACGGTCGAACGCTCTCTTAAAAAACGAACGAAAAGACGTAAGACTTGTCAGCGGAAACCTTCCGCCGTAAGACCTGCGAGCCAAGGCTCTTTATCAACAATGCTTCGCCCAAATCCACACGCCCACACAGTCGAACGCTATATTACAAGTGCACGAAAAGACGTAAGACTTGACCGTGGGTTCTCACCCACTTACCATTTGCCAGAGCCGCCGTACTTACGGTAAAACTCCTGCGTGTACTCCTTCACGTACCCGCCAAGAATCGCATTCCGCAACCCTTTCATAAGCTTGTGTAAGAAGGTAATATTATGCAAGCTGAGCAGCATCGCTCCGTACATTTCCCCCGTATTGATAAGGTGACGGAGATACGCCTTGGTATAATTTCTGCAACAATAGCAATCACATTCTTCGTCCAAGGGCGAAAAATCTTCTTTAAACTTCCCGTTGCGGACAACCACTCTGCCGCGCGAAGTCATTGCCGTACCGTTACGCGCAATTCTCGTCGCCAGCACGCAGTCGAACATATCCACCCCGCGCAGCGTACCTTCGATCAAGCAATCGGGCGAACCAACACCCATCAAATATCTGGGTACGTCGGTGGGAAGCTGGGGCTGTAAATATTCCAACAGCTCGTACATCAAGGGCTTAGGCTCGCCTACGGACAAACCGCCAATGGCGATACCGTGCTTGACAAAAGGCAAGGTTCGGCGCAAGCTTTCTCCGCGCAAATCCTTATACATATTCCCCTGCACGATCGGGAACAAAGCCTGATTTGGTTTATCGTGAAACGTATAACATCTTTCCAACCAAGCCGCCGTGCGCTTCATCGCCGCTTCCGCCTGCGCGTGGTTATACCCATACTCGCTACATTCGTCAAACGCCATAATAATATCCGCGCCAAGGTTTTGTTCTACCTGCATCGCCTTTTCGGGGGTAAAGAAATGCTTACTCCCGTCGATGTTGGAAGAAAATTCCACCCCTTCGTCGGTGATTTTATTCAATTTCCCAAGCGAAAACACCTGAAACCCGCCGCTGTCCGTCAAAATCGGCTTGTTCCAGTTCATAAACTTGTGCAATCCGCCTGCCTTTTTTACGATTTCGTCGCCCGGGCGCATATACAAATGATAGGTATTCGACAAAATAATTTGCGAACCCGCTTCTTCCAAATCCCTGGGAAATACACCCTTTACCGTCGCTTGCGTACCCACGGGCATATACACGGGCGTTTCAATATCCCCGTGCGGCGTATGCAAAATCCCCGCGCGCGCGCCTGTATCGGGGTCCGTCTTAATCAGTTCAAATGAAAAAAATTCGTTGTTCATAATTTCCCTTTTGTTTTCATTTCATTTCCAAGCCATTATAACACATTTCTTTCCAAAACGCAACCCTTTTCCACGCCCTAAAAATACAAGACATACTTTTATGCATTATATACATAAATTTTATACATTTATGCATAAAAATATTAAAAAAAATGTAAAAATATTCAAAAAACTGTGTAAAAATAGTTGACTTATGCAAAAAAAAGGTATAGAATGATATCTACAATCGTTGAAGCGGTTGAAAAAAGAAAAAATCAATTTATTAGGAGAGATATTATGAAGACCAAAAAGGCTCTTGCAGTTACATTGGCGGCGGTTGCGGCATGCGCAACGATGGGTATGGCAGCTTGCGGCGGCGACGCGAAAGAAAAGCTTATCGTTTATACGGAAGCTGGCTTTGCTCCTTGGGAATTCACCAAGAAGGGTTCCACGACGGTTATCGGCGTTGATATGGAAATTGCAAAATACATCGCAGACAAGTATAATTGGGAATTGCAAGTTGTAAACGGCAGCTTTGACGCTATCGTTGCAGGTATCGCGGAAGACAACGCGTTGGGTATCGCAGGTATTTCGTACAGCGCAAGCCGCGCGGAAGCGGTTGAATTCTCCGACTTCTACTGGGAAGACGCATATCAAGCAGTTGTTTATAAAGCGGACTCCAACCCCACCATTACCGACGGCGCGTTTGCTGCTTCGAACTTCGAAGGCGCTAAGCTCGTTTACCAAACGGGTACGACCAGCCAGTTGACGGTTGCGGACAATAAGGACGATTGGAAATACACCAGCACGGCGGACTTCCCCCAAGTTATGGCAGCGCTTCAAGATATGAAACAAGCTACCGACAAAGAATACCTTATCGTTGACTCGCAAGTAGCTGCGCAGCTCGTTGCAGAAGATTCCGCTCTTGCATACGCGCAAATCGAAGGTATGGAAGCTGAAAAGTACGGCGTTGTTGCAAAGAAAGGCAATACCGAACTCGTAGCGAAAGTAAACGCTGCTCTTGCTGAATTGTTGACGGACGACGCAGAAGGTAAGAACCAAATCGAAAAATGGTTTGACGAATACTCCGTTGTTGCTGACCAAGAAGAAGCGGCATAAGTTTTAAATAAATAAAAAAATATCCCATAAAAGAGCCGAAGACATTCGACTCTTTTATGTCGTTTTTAGAAAGGATACATTATGGTAAAATTTTTTATAGATTTATGGGCGAATTTCGATAAATGCTTTTTAAGCGATAAAATGTGGCTGATGTATTTGAAAGGTTTGCGAAACACCATATTCATTTCCATCGGCGCGTGCTTATTAGGGCTTTTTATCGGTATCGTAGTCACTTGTCTGCGTATTGCGCCCAAAAACAACGTAATTATTAAAATTTTAGACAAAATTTGCAGTATATACGTCACCATTATCCGTGGTACGCCCGTAGTTTTGCAACTTTTTATCTGTTATTTCGTATTATTTATCGGCATACGGAGCGAGCGGCTTTTGGGTATCGCGGAAACGGAAGGTATACTTGTTGCCATCGTTGCCTTTGGGTTTAACAGCGGCGCGTATATGTCCGAAATTTTGCGCGGCGGTATCAACGCCGTGGACAAGGGACAAATGGAAGCGGGGCGTTCGTTGGGGTTGAGCTGGATGCAAACCTTTATCCGCATTATACTTCCGCAATCCCTGAAAAGCGCAATCCCCACCATGTTCAACGAATTTATCACGTTGATTAAAGAAACTTCCGTCGCCGGGTACGTAGGTATTCTCGATTTAACCAAAATCCAAACCTATATCACTACGCAAACGATGGAGCTCTTTACCCCCTTGATTTTGATTGCAGTGATTTATCTCATCATCGTACTTGCGTTGGAACAAGTGCAAAAACGCATTGAAAAGCGTCTTTCCAGAGACGAAAGGTAAGAAATTATGGCAGAAAATATGGAAAATATGGATACCGTATCCGTAGAAAATGAACAGCTCCCCTTGCTTACCGTACGGGGCTTGGGCAAAAAGTTTGGCAAATTAGAAGTTTTAAAAGGCGTCAATATTGACATTTACAAAGGCGACGTGGTGGCGGTTATCGGGCCTTCGGGCTGCGGAAAATCCACCTTCCTTCGTTGTTTAAACTTTTTGGAAATGCCTAACGCAGGCGAAATTTGCTTTGAAAATAACGTCATCTTTAAAAACGAACGCGTATATTTCAAACGTCAAATGAAAGCCTTGAAAGCGCAAAAAAATTACGACAAAGAAGAATACAAAAAAGCCCAAGCCGCATACCAAGCTTTGGCTGTGGACGAAAAACCCCTTAAAAAGGCTTTAAACAAACAAATCAACCTGCACCGTCAAAAGGTGGGTATGGTTTTCCAGCAGTTTAACCTTTTCCCCCACCTTACGGTTTTGAAGAACATCACGCTTGCGCCTATGAAATTGAAAGGCGTTTCCAAGGAAGAAGCGGAAGCGAAAGCTATGGAGCTTTTGGAAAAAATAGGCCTTGCGGACAAAGCCAACGTCTACCCCGCTACTTTGTCGGGCGGACAAAAACAACGTATCGCCATTGTACGCGCTTTGGCAATGGAGCCGGAAGTGTTGCTCTTTGACGAACCGACTTCCGCGCTTGACCCCGAAATGGTTGGCGAAGTTCTTAATTTGATGACTGAACTTGCCCAAGAAGGCCGTACCATGGTCGTGGTTACGCACGAAATGGGCTTTGCCAGGGAAGTGGCAAACCGCGTTATCTTTATGAACGAAGGCGTTATCAAGGAAGAAAATTCCCCCGACGAATTTTTCGACAATCCCCAAGACGAACGCTTAAAAGATTTCTTATCCAAGGTTTTATAAGCAAAACAGTATATAAAAACGGACGAAACGCAGTATACGTTTCGTCCGTTTTGTTTTATCTAAATATTGCTTCGTTGCTTCCGCAAGCCCTTACGCATACGCGGTGAAATATTCTTCCTTATCAAAGATAATTTCCACTTCGATATCCCCTGCGTTGTTGTCGCGACGGGTCATACCGAATTTCACTTTGTCGCCCAAACGCACTTTCAATAAAGCGTCGTGGAGCTTGTATTGACGAGTGAGTGCAACCACTTCGCCGTCGTTGATTTGAATGGTACGGAATACGTCGCCCATTACAAATTTACCGTACGCAGCCGCGCCTTCGCTCACCTTTTCCGCAACGACGAAGGTTTCTTTCGTCACCAAATCCCCGTTTTCGTCCAAGGTTACTTCCGACGCTTCGGTATATACCATAATTCCAAGCATCGCGCGTTTTACCATACCGCCGTTGTCCCAAAGATTTTTGCAAATGGCTTTTACCTGCGAAATGGGCAACGCATAGCCCATATTATCCAAATCTTCGCCTACGCTCTTTGCGTTGACGATACCGATAAGCTCGCCGTCCGCGTTATATAAAGCCCCGCCCGAGTTACCGCCGTTGACCGCCGCGTCCGTACGAATTACGCGATAATCTACGTAACGCTTATTGTCCGTAGACGTCATTGTGATGTATTCGGAATCCACCGAAATCGCACCGCTGGTGACTGCGATGCCCGCGCCTTCGGGGTTGCCGATAACGTACGCTTTTTCGCCAACCTTTACGTCGTCGGAGTTGCCGATATTCGCCGCTTGAAGAACGCTCTTTTTCAGCGCTTCGCTGTTTTCGACACGCAAAAGCGCGATATCGTAATCCATTGCGCCGCCCACGAAGGTGGCTTCCATATAATCTCCCGTCGTGTCGTAGCCCGTTTGCGAATCAAACAAATTTCTGCCGCCGTAGGCGTACACGTAGATGCGGTTGGCTATTTGATTTTGCGTGTTGCACGAAGCGTCGTATACCACGTGATAGTTGGTGACGATATACGCCGAGCCCGCTTCCTTATCCAAAGAAAATACCACGCCGCTGCCCGCCGACGAGCCGTAATATTCCGATTTCGTCGTCTGCATAAGCCCCCAGCCCGATTTTACGTCCTTTTCATAGGCGCAGTTGATACTGACCACGGAAGAAACGCCTTGCGCAATTTTCGCCGTATCGTTGTTTTCCGCTACGTCCAAGCCCACTTCCAAGCAAAAATCAAGCAAGCTGCCCGTATAGCCACCCTTCTTCGCCGTTTCGTACAAATCTTCAAAGGTTAAAGAATTGCCGTCCTTGCCGTCCGCACCTTTTAAAGAATTTAACCATTCCTGCTCCGTCCCGACAAAGCCGTTTTTAACGGCAATATCGTACGCGCTGATATATTCTTGCTGGAAGCAGGACGCCATACCAACGGACATCGTAACCGCGCAACATACGGAAAGTATACTTTTCGCTATTTTATTCATTGCCACTCCTTTTTGCAGCTTGCCCGCAACGAGTTTTTTCTTATTATCATTATACGCCCTTTTTTCGTTGATCATTTTAACATTTTTTGAAAATTGTGTGATAATTTAACTATTTTATTCGTCGGATAAGTCCTTTAATTCGTCCAAAGCCAGCTCGAAAGAAGGAATAAAATGCTTAAAGAAATACTCCACTTCGGGCATTTTTCTTGCGCGCAAGTCTTCTTCGATGCTCTTTTTCGCTTTGGAAAACTCGGTATTACCGCTACGCAATTCTTCCAAGCACTTGATATACGCCGCCAAGCGATCCGCCGCCTTTACCAACTGCTTTTCTACGCAATCCCCTTCGGGAAGCACGTACGGAGCGATTTTACCCTGCATTTCTTCGGGCAACGTGCCGACGATTTTTTTGCAGGCGTTTTTTTCGATTTCTTTATACGCGCCGCGGATATTGCTGTTGTAATATTTGATGGGCGTGGGCAAATCCCCCGTCATTACTTCGCTGGTTTCGTGATACATCGCGCAAAGCACCGTCTTTAAAACGTCCGCGCTTCCGCCGTAAACTTCGTTGTGAATGGTGACGAGCGCGTGCGCGAGCAGGCTTACCGATTGCGAATGCTCCATAATATTTTCTTCGCGCGTGGAACGCATAAGTTGCCAGCGCTTGATGTATTTCATTCTATCCAAGTACGCGTAAAAATCGTAGCGCATAATTTTCTTCCTTTTTTCTTTGATTTACTTGACAAACGCAAGGTTGCGATGTATAATAAAATCACAAATTAAATATCCGTCGTGGGTGCCCCTAAAAAGGCTGAGATTATACCATTTGAATCGGCAAGGTAATACTTGAGCGAGAGATTGACAAACGTTTTTTCGTGCGTAGCGCTTACATAGCGCGCTTCGCGCATTTCGAAAACTACGCGCCCACACTTTTTGATGAAGTTTGGGCGTTTTTTATTTCAAAAGCGTACGGCGGAAAAGGAGTGTTTTATGTTTCTTTATTACTCATTACTTTCTGTCAGCGAAAAAACCACCGAACTTGTGAAATGGATCTCTATCGGCGGCATTATCGCCCTGCTTGCGCTCATTGCGCTCATCGGCGGGCTTGGCAAAACCCGTTCCAGCGCCAAGGAAGTGGCATTCGCAGGCATTTGCGTTGCGATGTCCTTTACGCTCGCCGTTTTGAAAGCGCCCATTTTCGCACAAACGGGTGGATCGGTCACGCTCGCCTCCTTCGTGCCGATTATGATCTACGCCTACGCCTTCGGGCCAACAAAGGGCTTCGTCGTAGGACTGATACACGGACTTCTCAATTTTATCGAAGATCCGTACATTCTCACGCCTGCCACTTTCATTTTTGATTATTTACTCGCTTTTATGAGCGTCGGTGTAATGGGATTTTTCGGAAAAATGCCTCGCAAGGAACGAGGGGTTTTACCTATCGTTTTGGGTGCGATTTGCGTGTTTTTCATTCGATTTATCTCTCATCTTTTGTCGGGTATGATCTTTTTTGATACGTTCGGCGCAAGCTCTGGCTTCCCCTCTTGGGCAAGCACAAATGCATTCGTCTACTCGCTCATCTATCAATGCACCTATATCCCTGCGGACGCTTTGATTGCTATCGCTACACTTGTCATTCTTGCCAAAACGGGAGTTTTAGACAACCTGCGGACAATAATGCTGCACAAAAAGTAATCAGTACACTGCGATTTCGTCAAAAACCGCTTTGTCAACAATCAATTTTTTGTTGTCCAAATCCACTTTTTTGACAACGTTTTTTACGGCAGGGAACAAAATTTGTTTCCCTGCTTTTTCTATGGTGTAAATATCCGAAGAAAGGTTTTTAATGTCCGTTACTACGCCCAATACTTCTCCGTCTTCCGTTTCGCACGAAAGCCCGATGATATCCACGATATAATACTGGCCTTCTTCCAACGCAGGCGCGTCGTCCCTGTCCCCTTCCAGCTTTTTACCGCGGAAAAGCTCGGCTGCGTTGCGATCGGGAATCCCGCGCAAGCCGATATACGCCGCGCCGTCGTTGCCGACGCGGAAAGAAAGGATTTTATAGGGTTTGTCGTCGATATACACCGTACCAAACGCTTTTACGTCTTCGGGAAAATCGGTAAACGTTTTCACCTTTAATTCCCCGCGGATTCCTTGCGGTTTTAATACTTCGCCTATGATAAGACGTTCCATAGCTTTCTCCTTGCTTGTTGGGGGAAAAATGGGGAACAAACATCGTTCATCGCGTACCTGCCCCTGCCATTTTACCATTTTAACCCATCTTAATAATGCCAAAAAAAGGCTTCGTTTAGAAAGCCTTTTTCGATTATGCGAAAATTCCGATTATTCGTTGTCGGAATCCACCGTATCGCCGCCGCGTTCGCGGATTTCGATTACGTACTTCTTGCTGCTTGCGGGAGTAGCCGCGCGCACGATGGTACGCATCGCCTTGGCGATTTTGCCTTGTTTGCCGATTACTTTGCCCATATCCGAAGACGAAAGCACAACCGTCACTTCGATTACGCGGTCTTTTTCATTGACAACGTATTCGACGTTTTCCTTGTCTTCGGCGAACTGTTCGACAATATATTTAATTAAATCTAACATGTTCTATCTCCTATACAGTAAAAAAATCCAAAATTTGCGTAAAAAACGCATACTCGATTGCAAAAACCGAGCTTATTTAAGGGGCATTTTACCCAAAAACGGCGCAAGAAAGGCAAGGTAAACCGCTAAGCTTTCTCCCTTACCCGTAAAACGCCAGAGAAGGGTTGCAGATTTGCGGAAAAGTCGGAAGCTTCCCTGATGGGAGCGTACATAGACGTACGTGACCGAAGGGAATGCCGATTTTGCGCGAAGGTGCGCCCTTATATGGTGTTTTTATTTGGATTTCTTCGTTTTGGTCTTCGAAGGGCTAAGCTTCGCGCTCTTTTCGATAGCGCCTGCTTTTACGAGCAAGTTTTTAACCGTTTCGGTGGGTTGAACGCCCTTTGCAAGCCAAGCTTGCGCTTTTTCGTTGTCGATGGTGAGTTCGATGGGATCGCAGGTAGGTCTGTAATGACCAACGCATTCGATATATTCGCCCGTTGCAGCCTTTCTGCTGTCAACAACAACTACACGGTAGATAGGGTTCTTCTTGTCGCCCATTCTCAAAAGTCTCATTTTAACCATAATAATACCTCCAAAGTATCTTAAAAATTTTTTCTTATTTTTTACGGCTTGCGCCGTTTTTTGCTTTTGTGCGTTTCGTATTTTTTAGATTTTTTAGAACGGCAATCTAAATTTACCTTTGCCGCCTTTGAGCTGCTTCATCAACATTTTCGTTTGGTCGAACTGTTTTAAAAGCAGGTTGACTTCTTGCACGCTCGTGCCCGAGCCCGCCGCAATACGGCGTTTTCTTTTGCTGTCGATAATCGACGGATTGTCGCGCTCTTGCTTGGTCATCGAAAGGATAATCCCTTTGGTATGCTCTATCTTCTTTTCATCGACGTCGTTTTCGTTTACTTTCAGCTTGCCCATGCCAGGCATCATCGAAAGCATAGCTTGCGCGCCGCCCATCTTCTTCATCATCGCGAACTGTTCGAGATAATCGTTGAGCGTAAAGGTGTTGGCGAGCATTTTTTGCTGCATTTTCTTCGCGTCTTCTTCGGTGATGGCTTGCTGCGCCTTTTCAATCAAGGACAAAACGTCGCCCATTCCCAAAATTCTCGACGCCATACGCTCGGGGTGGAACGGCTCTAAATCGCCAAGCTTTTCGCCTACGCCGATAAACTTGATGGGCTTGCCCGTCACCGCTTTAATCGAAAGACAAGCGCCGCCGCGCGTGTCGCCGTCCAGCTTGGTTAAGATAACGCCCGTCACCGCCAGCCTTGCGTTGAAGGTTTCCGCTACGTTTACCGCTTCTTGACCCGTCATAGAGTCTACAACGAGCAAGGTTTCCGTCACTTCCACTTCTTTTTTGATATTTTCCAGCTCTTGCATCAGCGTATCGTCGATTTGCAATCTACCCGCCGTATCCAAAATTACGGTGTCGTAGTTCATCGAACGCGCGTAGTCGATCGCTTGTTTTGCCGTCTTAACGGGGTTTTGCGTACCCTTTTCAAATACTTCCACCTGCGCGTTTTTGCCGACGACCTGCAACTGCGTAATTGCTGCGGGACGGTAAATATCCCCCGCCACCAAAAGGGGGCGTTTGCCTTGCTTTTTCAAGTGCATAGCCAGCTTTCCGCAAAGAGTGGTTTTACCCGCGCCTTGCAAACCGCACATCATAATGACGGTGGGGAGCTTGGGCGAAACTTCCAACTTCGCGTTTTTTGAGCCCATGAGCGCAATCAATTCTTCGTTGACGATTTTAATAACCTGTTGCGCAGGATTGAGCGAATTTAAAATTTCCTGCCCGACCGCTTTTTCGGATACGTCCGCAATGAATTGCTTGGCTACGCGTAAGTTGACGTCCGCTTCCAAAAGCGCAACGCGCACTTCGCGCATAGCGGTACGGATTTCCAGCTCGGTCAATTTTCCGCGCTTGGTCAATTTGGAAAATATATGGTTTAATCGTTCTGATAATCCACCGAATAATGCCATGGAAATCCCCCTTTAATCGTTTTGTTCCCCGCCGATTTTCGCAAGCTTGTCTTTTAAAGAGTCCACTTCCGCTTGCATTTGAGAAAGCGTCTTTGCAAAACCAAGCTTTTCTTCGTATTTTTCCAACTGTTTTCTGCATTTTTGCAAACAATCGGAAACGCTTTGACGGGATACGTCCTTTTGCTCGGCAATTTCGCCAAGGGACAAGTCGTAATTGAAATACAGGTCGGTAATTTCTCTTTGCGTTTCCGTCAAAAGCGGAGAATACAAATCCAAGAGCCGAAGAAAATGCAAATCGTCTTTCATTTTTCTTCCCCCTTCCCGTTTTCCGTATGCTATTATACCCCATAAAAACATAGCTGTCAAGCAAAATTACTTGACAGCCGCAAATTTTTTTGAAATTTTTTACGATTTTTTATTTTTGCTATGCAAATAGCTGCAACAAATCCACCAAAATGGCAAACCCGAAAATCGCGATGATACCGACGAAGTGGATAATCGTTTCCACCTTTCGATTGACGGGCTTTTTGCGTATCCATTCAATCAAGCAAAAAATCACCTTCGAGCCGTCCAGCGCGGGGATAGGCAACAGATTAAACACCGCCAAGTTCACCCCGATAAAGGACGCGATATACAAGAACGAGAACGGACTGACGGAAACCGCCTGCGCCGTGGTGGTAATCGTCGTAACGGGGCCGCCGACTGCGTTTAAGCCAAGCTTACCCGTTAACAATTCCCCCAAAGAGCGAAGCACCGCCGTGCCCATTTCCACGGAGTATTCAAACGCGCCGCCTATCGTATGCCAAAATCCGCGTTGCATCGTGGTAGTAAGCACTTCCAAGCCCATCGCTGTGGTCAGCGTGTCCAAATCGTTCATATTTTCAAAATCCGCGTCCGCCTGCAAAATCAAAACGACCTGCTTTTCTTGCCATTCGTCGCCCCTTCTTCTAAGGACCGTCACGGGGACTTCGTCGCCTGCTTTTTTTCCGTCCAAAGCGTCCATACAATCGGTGAACATCGATATATCTTTTCCGTTTATTTCCAACAAAACGTCCCTTTGCGAAAGGGTGGGCGTTTCCCACGCTTCGTGCTCAACCACCATTTCTTGGTTGTCGGAAAAACCTATCGGCATTACAATGCACATCGGTTGCCCGTACACGCCTACCATAATGATTAAAAGGACAAGCGCGAGTAAATAGTTCATCGTCGCGCCCGCAATCAAAACGATAATGCGTTTCCACGGCGCTTGGTCGGTAAAGCGTTTTCCCTTGGGCTCGGGATAGACAAACTCTTCTTTTTCATCTTTTTTCAACGCGGACATGGTAGGCTCGTTTTCTTCTACGCCTTGCGTAATCTCGACCCTGCCCCCGTCGTTTGCTTTTTCGGATAACTCCCCAAACGGAGCCTGATTTTCGTCCGCTTCGGCTTGTTCTTCTGCTTCGTCTTCTTCGAAATCTTCCCCGTCAAAGGCGCAATACCCGCCAAGCGGAATGATACGAAGAGCGAACAGTTCCCCCGATTTTTTGCTACGCTTTTTGAAGATAGCAGGGCCAAAGCCTACGGCAAATTCGTTGATTTTAAAACCGAGAATTTTCCCCGCTATATAGTGGCCAAATTCGTGAATGGTAACCATTGCAAGCAAAATGACGATAGCGAGAAGTATCCCCCCTACACTCTTCATCACGCTCGCAAAAGATAATAATTGAAACGTCAATGCTTATTCTCCCAACTTTTTATTGATATATTCCCAAGCCAAAGCTCTTGCTCTCGCGTCCGTTTCTTGTAAAAGGGCGTAGCTCTCGCATTTCGCGCGTTCCGTTTTAGATACAGCGCTTTCAATAGTGTTTGCAATCTCTTTAAAAGATATCCGCTTTTGCAAAAAGGCGTGTACAGCCACTTCGCCCGCGCCGTTTAACGCGCAGGGATAGTTGTCGCCAAGCTTCGCCGACGTCAGCGCCAAATCGTAGCAGGGAAATCTTTTTCTATCCAACGGCAAAAAGCGAATCGCCGCTAATTTTTCAAAATCCAAAGACTTTAAGCCGCAATCCAAGCGATTTGGATAGGTAAGCGCGAGCTGAATGGGAAGCTCCATCGTCGGATAGCTCATCTGCGCCATCACGCAACCGTCGGCAAACTCCACCATCGAATGAATGATACTTTCGGGTTGCACGACCGTATGGATTTTTTCCAACGGGCAATCGTACAGCCATTTGGCTTCAATCACTTCAAAGCCTTTATTTAAAAGGGTTGCGCTGTCAATGGTAATCTTCGCGCCCATTTGCCAGGTGGGATGTTTGAGCGCCGATTCGGGCGTGACCTTTTCCAAATCCGCCGCTGTGTAATGATAAAACGGCCCGCCACTCGCCGTGATAATTAAGCGAGAAAAAGGCATATCTTTTCGGAAAGACAAAGCCTGCCAAAGCGCGGAATGTTCGCTATCCACGGGCATCAAATCGATACCTGCCCCCTTGATTTTGTTCACAACCAATTCGCCACCGCAAACGAGCGTCTCCTTGTTGGCAAGCGCAATATCCTTTTTCAGCTCCGTGGCTTTTAAGCTGTATTTCAAGCCCGCAAAACCCGTCGCCGCAACAAAGGCTACGTCCCCATAGCAAACCCCGTCTTCCGCCGCTTTTTCACCGTATGCAAACTGTACCCCGTCGGGGATTTGCGAAGCGATACGCTTGCCCGCTTCTTCATTGGCAAGCGCGGCGTATTTCGGCCTAAATTCGTTTACCTGCGCCAAAAATTCATCCGCGGACGAATTGGCAACAATACTTTCAATTTTAAATTTATCGCTATGCCGACGCACCACCGCGCAAACTTGCCTGCCGATTGAGCCCGTCGAACCGATTAACGCAATTTTTTTCATAGGTTTTCCTTTTTGTGGATTTATCCTTTATAACAAGAACAAAATTTGAAAAGCCAAATATACGACGAGCGTAGCGAACAACGTGCCGTCTATTCTATCCAACGCGCCGCCGTGTCCGGGCATAATCTTGCCCATATCCTTTAAGCCGACCTTGCGTTTGATACTGCTTTCTACCAAATCGCCAAACGCAGTCGCCACCGCCGCGCCCAAGCCGATAAGCAAGAACATCGGCAAAACAACGGACATTTTATCGTACGAACCTGCCGTCGCGCCGTAAATGAAATACAAAATCAACGCGCCGAGCATACCGCCGACCAAGCCGCCGATACCGCCGATAACCGTCTTGTTCGGGCTAAGCTTTGGCGCCATTTTCTTGGGTAAATATTTCTTAAAACAAATCCCGAACACGTACGCAATCGAATCCGCGCAAGGCGAAATGATAAAAATAAGCAAAATCATCAAGCGGGAATCAAACCCAAATCTTGCAAAACGCGCAACGCCCGCTTCGTGATTGCAAAGCACCAAAAAGGTGAGCAGAAAGACGGGATAAAACGCTGAAAACAAAGACAAGCCCACGCTTTCCAACGTCGTCGTTTCGTGCGCCGCTACGAGCAAGAACGTCAACGCAAGCGCCAGCGCGACAAAGCAAACCGTCGCCGCGAAAAAGCCTTTTCCACCCAAGTATTCGCAAGCCGCGCACACGGGAACGGTAATAAACGCGTACGCAAGCACGATAATCCGCTCCGTCTTCGTCGTTTTGTCCTTGACCGCGCGCAGCATTTCATACGCGCCAAGCAATGCGAACGCGTAAATGAGCGCGTCAAACGCAAAATCGCCGTACGGCGCAGGTAAACATATCTTCAAGCAGAAAAAAGCAACCAAAATCGCCACGTAAACGCTGCCTGAAAGCAATCGAATTTTCATATCCGATTTCTCCTTCTTAAAGTTAAAATTTGTATAAGTATCCATGAAAAAACGCAAGGGCGGCGCGCCATAAAAATCCTTTCAACGCATACCTGCCCCATCGTTTTGTTATTCTTTTGTTTGTAGCTGTTCGTCCGTCTTCCCAAATCGGCGGGTGCGGCGAGAATATTCCACAATCGCCTTATCCAGCTCTTTATCGGAAAATTCGGGGAACATTTTGTCCGAAAAATACAATTCGGCATACGCCGCTTGGTACAATAAGAAATTGGAAAGCCGCACTTCTTTGCCCGTACGGATAATCAAATCGGGGTCGGGCAAGCCGCCCGTGTATAAAAGTCGGGAAAAGCTTTCTTCGTTCACTTTTTCACCCTTTCCCACCGCTTTGTTCACCGCTTGCACGATTTCATCACGCGCACCGTAGCAAACGGCTACGTTGATGCCCTTGCCTTCAAATTTCGCCGTTTCTTCTTCCGATTCCTTCAAAATTTGTTGCAAATCTTCGGGCAAAAGGGAAATATCCCCCACCGCGCGAAGGCGTACGCCACGCGCGCAAACTCTACCCAAATATTCTTTGAAATGATTACGGAAAAGGGTAAACAGTCCGTCCAACTCTTCCTTGGGTCGTTTCAAGTTCTCCGTGGAAAGCGCGTACACGGTGATATAGTCCACGCCCAACGCAAAGGCGCGTTCCATCAAGCCTATCATACGCTCCATACCGCATTTATGTCCGTACGAACGGGGCATAAGGCGTTTTTTCGCCCAGCGGCCGTTGCCGTCCATAATGATGGCGATATGGCGGGGGATTTTCGTGTCCGCTTTTATTTTATTCTTACCAAAGCCCACGATAGACCTCTATTATTAAACGGTGAGCAATTCTTTTTCTTTCGCCGCAATAACCGCTTCTACCTTCGTCATAAAGCCAGAAATTGTCTTTTCAACGTCTGCTTCGCAGCCGCTTGCTTCGTCTTCGGAAATTTCCTTGCCCGTCTTCATCTTCTTGATTACGTCCATACCTTCGCGGCGATGGTTACGAATAGCAACCTTGGTTTCTTCGCCCATCTTCTTTGCTTGTTTTACAAGCTCGCGGCGGCGTTCTTCCGTCATATCGGGGAACACCAAACGGATTACGTTGCCGTCGTTGGAAGGAGTAAGCCCGATGTTGGATTGCAAAATTGCCTTTTCCACAGCCTTCAAAAGGGATTTGTCCCAAAGGCTGATTTGCAAGCATTTCGCGTCCAAAGCGGATACGTTGCCAAGCTCAACGAGCTTGCTCATACCGCCGTACGCTTCTACTTCCAATCTATCCAAAATGCGGGGGTTCGCTCTGCCCGTACGGATCGCGCCGTAATCTCTTTCCAACGCATTGAGCGTATTTTCGCACTTTTCTTCCAATTCAAACATCATTTCTTCAATTTTTTCGTTTTCAATCATAATAATTCTCCTTCCGTTTTGTTTTTTTGTATCGTTTATCAAACTTGAATAAGCGTACCAAGCTGTTCGCCGCAAACCGCGCGAACAATGGAGTTTTCCACGTTAAGCCCAAACGCCAAGGTCGGTACGTCGTTTTCCATACACATCGTAGCCGCCGTAAAGTCGATAACCTTTAAGTTGCGGTTGATGATATCCGAATAACGAAGCGTTTCGTACTTTTTCGCGTACGGGTTGGTTTTGGGATCGGAATCGTAGATACCGTCCACGTTTTTCGCCATCAGCAAAATATCCGCGTCAATTTCACAAGCGCGGAGCGCCGCCGCCGTATCCGTCGAGCAGTAGGGATGCCCCGTACCACAAGCAAAAATAACGACTCTGCCCATTTCAAAGTGCCTTAAAGCCTTACGCAAAATAAGGGGTTCTGCCACGGAAATCATATTCAACGCCGTTTGCACGCGCACGGGAACGCCGTATTGTTCGATGGCGTCCATCATTGCAAGCGAGTTCATAACCGTCGCAAGCATACCCATATGATCCGCCGTCGTTCTATCCATCTTCGTGCCTTGACGGCCGCGCCAGAAGTTGCCGCCGCCGATTACCAAACCGATTTCGACGCCCATATTATGAAGCTCTACGATTTGTTTGACAACGGGTTCGATTACTTCGTGATTAAGCCCGAATCTTTGATCCCCCGCAAGCGCTTCGCCGGAAAGTTTCAACAATACTCTTTTGTATTTAGGCTGCATGGAAATTTTCTCCTTTTTACGCACCCTTTAAAAAATACTTTTTTAAAAAGCCCGCAATTATTCATTTTATCTATTATAGCATACTTTTCCAAAGAAAGCTATACTATTTTGAAAAAAAGTCGGTAAAAATACAAAAAATTTTTCGACAAAATATTCTCCGCGCAATGATGCGGATAAAAAACGCCGTGAACGTGGACATGGTAGGCTCATTTTATAATTTTACCCGTGTTTGGCATAAGAAAAACGCGCCGAATTTTCGACGCGTTTTTTGCTTTTCAAACAAATTATTTTTGAGCCGCCGCAACTTGCTTTGCAACTTCTTCGCTCAAATCTTCGCTCTTCTTTTCAAGGCCTTCGCCCATGATGTAGAATGCGAATTTGTTGATAGCGGTGTTGCCGCTCTTCAAAAGTTCTGCAACCTTCTTGGAATCGTCTTTAATGAAAGCTTGTTCAACAAGGCAGTTTTCTTCGTAGTACTTCTTGATTCTACCCATAACCATCTTTTCAGCGATTGCTTCGGGCTTGCCTTCGTTGATAGCTTGTTGCTTCAACACAGCCTTTTCCTTTTCAAGAGCTTCTTCGGAAACTTCTTCTTTCGTCAAGAAGGAAGGTTTCGTGAAAGCAACTTGCAAAGTTACGTCGTGCGCAACTTCTTTCGCTGCGTCCGTAGCTTCGCCTGCCATATCAAGGATAACGCCGAGCTTGCCACCAAGGTGGATATAGCTTGCAAGGAAGCCTTCCGTTTCGTATCTAACAAATCTTCTAACTGCAATCTTTTCACCGATAACAGCGATTTTGCTCTTCAAGTATTCTTCAACCGTACCTTCGGATTCGGTGTTGCAAGCCAAGAGCGCTGCAACGTCAGCAGGGCTA
>JBGVRC010000119.1:0-1624 GCA_045128055.1 Candidatus Scatosoma sp.
TTGACCATCCCGGCGAATTTTTTATGGCGGTGCGCGTATAAAAAGCACTTGCACTCGTTTTGCTATAATATGGTGTAAAAAGGTTTTTGGAGCCTTGTTAGCTGCAAGGGAACTCCGCGCCGGAAAAGTGGCTCCTAGTACAAAAGTGAAAAATTTGTTGGTTAGCTGCCAGCAAGGAACCCTTTGGAACAGAGCTGCCTAGTACGGCGAGCAATTAGGGCTATATTTTTACGGCTGGTTCATACTTGCCCCGAAAGTAAACAAGCCGCCAAAAGTTACGGGTGAAATGATTGGAGCGCGACGCATTGACCCAACGCCTCCAAATGGTGAACCCCTTGGGAACGTTGCTTGCCCACAAATAGGAAGCCGACACCGGGTCCGAAATACCGGGCGGGAATGCACCACCGAGCGACGGTGCGTTGGCTAACGCGAGAGCGCTATCGTTAGGGCGGGGGCGGCTGGTTGGAAACTGATACCAACGCCCGCGCCCATACCATTTTATAAGGAGTTTCAAAATGGCAAAATCACCACGGCTGAAATTTTACGGAGTAGAATGCACGCTTGAAGAAATTCGTGTGCTTGCGTGGGCGGCGTACCAAATAGCAACGCCAAATCTCATCGGATGGCACCACCGCAAACTTCGCGTAAACCCCGGTTCAATTTACCGGGGCGGCGCACAAGGCGGCATCATTGAGGGCTTGCGCAAAAAGGGCATTTTTGAATATTCGGAAAGGGTGCGGGAAGTTTGCTGGACGCGCCTTGGGGTTGATTATATTGCAGCGGTTGCCCGTGCGAATAAGCACATGGTAATAGAAGAAACATGGGACCACAAAATAAGGCGTACACGCCGCGAAGCCCGCAAGGCTGCAAAGAATGCGACTTGCTAACATTTGCTATAATAAGGCATGGAACAAGAAAGAATTTTTATTGCAGCGGACGCCGCCGAACAAGAAACGCTCGAAGCCGGGGTTTACACCATTTTAAAAAGATGGGAAAGCCAGCAAGCAACGGAAGAAAATTATAGGGCAATGCAAACCGAAGTTTATAATTTTTGCCGTTACTGGTTTATTAAAAACGGGCGCCCGGTTGTAACGGCAAAGATTAAAGAAATTAACATTAAATGCGAAATTCCTGAAAAGGCACTTTTAAACCCTTCGGAAATTTAAAATGTCTAAAAAGTTAAAAGAGTATAGCGGTGACGCAATTTGGGCGGCGGTGGAATACGACGAACCAAAGTGCTTTTTTAACAAAAAATTTTATTTAAAGGAAGATGCGGACAAAGTAATTGCAGAACTCACAAACAAACTAAACAACGCAAGGGCGAATAGAGGAACTGGTAAACTCGCGCAACCGAAGCCGCCAAAAATTCTAGACACTTTTGCGGCGGGTAAATGTTGCGAACTTGTAGGTTCGACCCCTACTTTGCCCGGTACAAAACAAAGTAAAAAGGAAAAACAAAAATGAAAATTATTGACATTGAAACCGTCCCGCAACCGGGCATCATGCAAACTTGGTTTCCCGAATGGGCAAAGAAAAAGATGCCAAACGCAACCGCCGAAGAGCTTGAACAAAGTGCAGCACTTCACGGCGAATTTGGCATGGTGTGCGCCATTGGTATCGCCGA
>JBGVRC010000120.1:0-88029 GCA_045128055.1 Candidatus Scatosoma sp.
AACCTTTCATAACCCACCTTAAACATAACCCCGTTGCGGAATATCCGCAACGGGGTTTCTATTTGCTTTTCTATATTATAAAGCCGCGGCGTTTCGCCGCGGCTTCCTTTTTTACATATTTTTTACTTTGTCGCAATAACTTCCACTTCCACCAAAACGTTTTTAGGCAGGGTTTTTACCGCTACGCAGCTACGCGCGGGGTTGGTTGTAAAGTATTTTGCGTACACGACGTTAAACGCCGCAAAATCCCCCATATCCGCAAGAAAACAAGTGGTTTTCACCGCTTTGTCAAGACTGCTGCCCGCCGCTTCTAAAACGGCTTTTAAATTGCGCATTACTTGCTCCGCTTGCTCTTCAATCGTCACCGCTTCAATGTTGCCGTTGGCGGGATTGATAGGGATTTGTCCCGAAGTGAACACCATATCTCCGCAAATGATTGCTTGGGAATACGGTCCGATTGCCGCAGGCGCTTTGTCCGTCGATACTTTCTTAATTTCCATCTTCTTTTCTCCTTATTTCATCAATTTAAACCCGAAATCGGTCAACGCCTTACGGATTTGTTCGATATGCTCGTGATTTTTCGTTTCCAGCTCGATACGCAAATAGCAACCGTTGACTTCCGAGCCTTCGTTTGCCCTTTCGTGCTGTACGGACGTAACGTTCCCACCCGAAGCGGCGATAATCTTCGCCACGTCGCGCAACTGCCCGGGCTTATCCATCAGCTCTATCATCAGTTGACAGCTTCGTCCCGACATCAACAACCCGCGCTTGATAACGCGCGAAAGAATGGTCACGTCGATATTGCCGCCCGAAAGCAAGCACACCGTCTTTTTGCCTTTTAAGTCGATTTTACCAAACATAGCCGCCGCTACGCCGACTGCGCCCGCACCTTCGGTGACGAGTTTGTGCTGTTCCATCAGCGCAAGGATCGCCGCTGAAATTTCGTCGTCTGACACGGTGACTACTTCGTCTACGTACTGCTTACAAAGCTCGTAGGTCAATTCCCCCGTCTTTTTCACCGCGATCCCGTCCGCAATCGTAGAAACGCTGGTCAATTCTTCAATTTTTCCGTGGTCGATGGCGTTTTTCATAGACGGAGCGCCCTTTGCCTGCACGCCGTACACTTTGATGCGGGGATTGAGCGTTTTTGCTGTGTACGCTATGCCCGCAATCAGCCCACCGCCGCCGATAGGCACGATAATTGCGTCCAAATCGGGGATTTGTTCAAGAAGTTCCAAAGCAATCGTGCCCTGCCCCGCAATCACGTCTTCGTCGTTGAACGGGTGGATAAAGGTGTAGCCCTTTTCGTCACGGAGCTGCAAAGCTTTTTGATAGGCGTCGTCGTACACCCCTTCTACAAGGCAAACTTCCGCGCCGTAGCTCTTCGTTGCTTCCACTTTGGAAATGGGCGCGCCGTCGGGCAAGCAAATCACCGCTTTGATCCCGTTTTTCTGCGCCGCCAAAGCCACGCCTTGCGCGTGGTTTCCTGCCGAGCACGCCACTACGCCTTTCGCCTTTTCTTCCGTCGAAAGACAATTCATTTTATAGTACGCGCCGCGCACCTTGAACGAGCCCGTGATTTGTAAATTTTCCGTTTTTAAGTACAAGTCCACACCCTTGCAAAGCTTGGGGGCGTAAATAACGTCCGTCTTACGGACTACTTCTTTTAATACGCGGTTGGCTTTGTATACGCTGTCAATTCTAAGCATAATTCTTCCCTTATTTTCTTAATTTTAGCGCAAGCTGTCGATAAATTGCTGCGCGCCACGCGCCGAACGACTGCCCTTTTTCAAGGCAAATTCTTCGGCTTTGATTTCTAAATCTTTTTCGTCCATAACAATACCGTAACGCTTGGCAAGCTCTTTTACGATATTTAAATACAGCGCTTTATTTGGACGGGAGAAAAGCACCGTAAGCCCAAATCTATCCGAAAGCGAAAGGGTTTCTTGCAAGGTGTCGTTGATATGCACGTCGTCCCCTTCTCTGTCGGAAAAGCTTTCTTTTACAATGTGCCGACGGTTGCTCGTCGCGTAAATGACTGCGTTGTCCGCCGTCGCGCTCGCCGAGCCTTCCAGCGCCGCCTTTAACATACTGAAATCGTCGTTGTTCTTGTTGAAGGACAAGTCGTCTATGAAAATGATGAACTTTAAAGGATTGCCGTTGATTTTCGCCATCACGAGCGGCAAAAAACGAAGCTGGTCTTTGCGAAGCTCTATCAAGCGCAAACCATCAGTAAAAAACTCGTTGGCGATCGCCTTGACCGTGGACGATTTTCCCGTGCCTGCGTCCCCGCAAAGCAAGGTGTTTGCCGCTGGTCTGCCTTCCAAAAAGGCGCGGGTATTCGCCGCCACCTGTTCCCGTTCGCGCTCGTAACCGATAAACTGCGAAAACGCCGTTTTGTCCGCGCTGACAATGGGCTCGATTTGCTTCGTATCCGAAAAACGGAACATACAATTCGACGAAAATATCCCGTACCCAAATTTGCTTAAATTTTGCAATCTTTGAGAATATGCGGCTACCATGTCCGTGTTGAACGAGTCAAAGGCAGGGATTTCCGCTTCGTCCATACCCAAATCTTGGGCAAAATCCGCGCTGGTTACGCCGCCAAATTCCGCGAAGATAGCAAGCTCTCTCAAAGCGGACGCTTTCATCTTTTCGCTCACCGCTACACCCTGCGCAACGCTCTTGATATAGGTGTTTTCGTCTTGGAAGACAAGCTCTTGAACAAAACTTGTCAAATTGCCGCCCTTTTCGTATATACGGGAAACAAAAGCCGCGTACTGTTGTATTTTATCCGTTTTATCCGCCGCTTTACAGTACGCCGCAAAAAAGCCGAACACGGGGTCTTGTAAAACCCCGCGAAACACAGCGCACGAACAAAGCCGTACATGTAATTGTTGTAATTTGTTTTCCATAATTATAATAAAGAGATGATTTTGTCCGTCATTTCCGTCGTGGACAAAGCAGGCGCGCCGTGCGCAAGGTCTGCCGTGCGGTAGCCCGCTTCTAAAACCTTATCCACCGCGTTGATAATATCTTCCGCCGCTTCCGCTTCGTCAAACGCATACAAAAGCATCATTGCCGCGGATAAAATGGTGGCGATGGGGTTGGCTTTGTTTTGCCCTGCGATATCGGGCGCAGAGCCGTGAATCGGCTCGTACAAGCCGCGCTTGCCTTCGTTTAAGGAAGCGGACGGCAGCATACCGATAGAGCCCGTAATTTGCGAAGCTTCATCGGATAAAATATCCCCAAACATATTGCTGGTGACGATGACGTCGAACTGCGACGGGTTGCGGACGAGCTGCATAGCCGCGTTGTCAACGAGCATATCCGACGTTTCCACGTCGGGGTATTCCGCCGCGATTTCGTGGACGATTTTTCTCCAAAGTCTGGACGTTTCCAAAACGTTGGCTTTGTCGATACTTGTCAACTTTTTACGGCGTTTTCTCGCCGTTTCAAAGGCTACGCGGACGATACGTTCGATTTCCATACGGCTGTACGCTTCGGTGTCGTAGGCTTCTTCACCGTACTTACCGTCGCGATAACCGCGTTCGCCAAAGTAAATGCCGCCCGTCAGCTCTCTTACAATCATAATATCAAAGCCGTTGGCTACGATGTCTTCGCGCAAAGGACATTCCCCTTTTAAAGCGGGGTACAGCTTCGCAGGGCGAAGGTTGGTAAACAAGCCCATTGCCGCGCGAATCCCCAAAAGCGCCTTTTCAGGACGAACGTTGCCGGGCAAAGTATCCCATTTCGGGCCGCCGACCGCGCCCAAAAGCACGCTGTCCGAAGCCAAGCACCCGTCCACCGTTTCCTGCGGCAGGGGTTGACCGCACGTATCGATTGCCGCGCCGCCGATAAGGTAAGGCGTGAAGGTGAAAGAGATATTTCTCTTCTTTCCCACTTCTTCCAAAACGCGCACCGCGCTTTCGACGATTTCAGGGCCAATCCCGTCCCCTTTCAATAAACCGATTTTATAATTTTTCATATTCATCTCGTACCTGCCCCGTCCATTTTATTGAATAATGCCTTTTTGAATAGACGAAACCAAGCCGCCGTTTTCGATAATTTGTTGAATGAACGCGGGGAAGGGCTGGGTTTTAAAGCTCTTGCCCGTCGTGCGGTTGTAAATCATGCCGTTGTCCAAATCCGCTTCCACTTTGTCGCCGTCTTGAATACCGTCCACCGCTTCGTCACATTCTACGATAGCAAGCCCGATATTGATAGAATTGCGGTAGAAAATGCGCGCGAAAGAACGCGCAATGACAAGAGAAATGCCGCTTTCTTTGATGGCTATGGGTGCGTGTTCGCGGGAAGAACCGCAGCCGAAGTTGTACCCTGCCACCATAATGTCACCCGCTTCCACTTTTTTGGTGAAATCCTTATCGATGTCTTCCATACAATGGGAAGCAAGCTCTTTTTTATCGCTCGTGTTTAAGTATCTTGCGGGAATGATTACGTCCGTATCGACGTTGTCGCCGTATTTAATCGTTTTTCCGTTGAATATCATTACATTACCTCCTCGGGGCTGGCAATTTTACCCAAAATCGCGCTGGCTGCGGCAACCGCAGGGGAAGCCAAGTACACTTCGCTGGTTACGTGACCCATACGCCCCACAAAGTTACGATTCGTCGTCGCTACGGCGCGTTCGTTTTCCGCCAAAATACCCATATAACCGCCTAAGCAAGGTCCGCAAGTGGGGGTGGATACCACGCAACCTGCGTCGATGAAGATTTTGACAAGCCCGTTTTCCACCGCTTGCATATAAATATCCTGCGTTGCGGGAATGATGATGGCGCGGACGCGCTTGGCTATCTTTTTGCCCTTTAAAATTTCCGCCGCTTCGGCTATGTCCTTATACTGACCGTTGGTGCAAGACCCGATGACGACTTGGTCGATGGGAATATCCCCGATTTCGTCAAAGGTTTTGGTGTTTTCGGGCAGGTGCGGAAACGCCACCGTCGGTTTTATCGTGGAAAGGTCGATTTCGTACGTTTCGTCGTAAACCGCGTCTTCGTCCGCTTTGTAGGCGATAAATTCTCTATCCGAGCGCGCTTTTACGTATTCTATCGTTTGTTCGTCCACTTCGAAAATCCCGTTTTTCGCCCCCGCTTCGATTGCCATATTAGAGATGGTGAGCCTGTCGAACACAGTTAAGGCTTGCACGCCGTCGCCCGTAAATTCCATCGATTTATACAGCGCGCCGTCCACGCCGATTTTGCCGATGATGTGCAAAATGACGTCCTTGCCCGATACGTATTTATTTAATTTGCCTTTTAAAACGAATTTGATTGCGGACGGCACTTTAAACCAAGCTTTGCCCGTTGCCATACCGCACGCCATATCCGTCGAGCCTACCCCCGTCGAAAACGCGCCGAGCGCGCCGTAGGTGCAGGTGTGCGAGTCCGCGCCGATGACTACGTCCCCGGGTACGACAAGTCCTTTTTCGGGGAGCAAAGCGTGCTCGATACCCATTCTGCCTACGTCGTAGAAATGGGTGACTTCGTGCGTATCGCAAAATTCGCGGCACATTTTGCATTGTTGCGCCGCTTTGATGTCTTTATTCGGCGCGAAATGGTCCATAACCATCGTTACTTTGTCTTTATCGTATACTTTTGTCGCGCCGATACGGTTAAATTCTTTGATGGCTACGGGGGAAGTGATGTCGTTCCCCAAAACGCGGTCTACATTGACCAAAATCAACTGCCCCGCTTCTACTTTGTCAAGCCCTGCGTGCGCCGCAAGGATCTTTTGCGTCATTGTCATAGACATAATTTATTCTTCCTTTTTGTGGTTTGCTCTTTACCTTTAAGCAACCGCGTATTTTATTCATTTATGACCGCTTAACAGCGGTGTATGCGCAACCTTACGGTTGCTTTTAATGGTCTCCCCGCCTTATGGCGGAGCTTAACAGCGGGTCTTCGTGGGCTTTGCCCTTCTCAAACAATGTAATGTAAACATTGTTCTCGGTCACCGTTCGCGCTCTACTTATGCGCTCACTCTTCTCCCCCCTACAAGACATTAGCAATGTCTTGCTTAACGGGTAGCTCGTCCCACAAGGGAATAATTCCCTTGACCTTTTACTTATTGATGATTGCGCCTTTGTCCGCCGAACTCACCTGCGCTGCATAGCGTTTCAAATACCCGCTGACTTGCTTTTTCTTCAAAACCGTTTCCGCTTTGCGTTTTGCCATTTCTTCGTCGGAAACTTTCAGCTCGATTTTATAATTCGGAATATCAATCGCAATAATATCGCCGTCTTTGACGTAAGCTATCGCGCCGCCAGACACCGCTTCGGGGGATACGTGCCCGATAGACGCGCCGCGCGTTGCGCCCGAAAATCTACCGTCGGTGATCAAGGCTACGTCCTTATCCAAGCCCATACCCGCAATCGCGGAAGTAGGCGAAAGCATTTCGCGCATACCAGGGCCGCCCGCAGGGCCTTCGTAGCGGATCACCACTACGTCCCCTTTTTGGATTTTGCCGCCGTAAATCGCCGCGATACATTCTTCTTCGCTTTCAAACACCTTGGCAGGGCCTTGATGAACGAGCATTTCAGGCGCGACCGCCGCGCGTTTAACCACGCACCCGTCGGGGGCAAGATTGCCCTTTAAAACGGCTATGCCGCCCGTCTTTCCAAACGCGTTTTCGGGTTTTCTTATTACTTCTTCGTCGAAATTGACCACGCCTTGCAGGTTTTCCTTCATCGTTTTGCCCGTGCAGGTCATAACGGAAGTATCCAAAAGGTTAAGCGCTTCCAACTCTTTCAATACGGCGTGAACGCCGCCCGCTTCGTTTAAATCTTCCATATACGTAGGGCCAGCAGGCGCAAGATGGCACAAATTAGGCGTTTTTTCGCTGATTTCGTTGACTTCGTCCAAATCAAACGGCACGCCGCACTCATTCGCAATCGCAGGCAGGTGCAGCATACTGTTCGTCGAACAGCCGAGCGCCATATCCGCCGTAATCGCGTTTTTAATCGCCGCCGCCGTCATAATATCGCGGGGGCGGATATTCTTTTTGACAAGCTCCATAATTTGCATACCTGCGTGTTTGGCAAGCTCGATACGCGCGGAATACACCGCGGGAATCGTACCGTTGCCGCGCAAGCCCATACCGAGCACTTCGGTTAAGCAGTTCATAGAATTTGCCGTATACATACCCGAACAAGAACCGCAGGTAGGACAAACCTTTCTTTCAAACTCGCAGAGCTGTTCTTCGTTGATTTTGCCCGCGTTGTACGCGCCGACCGCTTCGAACATACTCGAAAGAGAGCGTTTTTTGCCGCCTACTCTGCCTGCGAGCATAGGTCCGCCGCTGACGAATACGGTGGGGATATTTAACCGCGCCGCCGCCATCAAAAGCCCGGGTACGTTTTTGTCGCAGTTGGGGATCATAACCAAGCCGTCAAATCCGTGCGCCATTACCATCGCTTCGGTGGAATCGGCAATCAAATCACGGGTGACAAGGGAGTATTTCATGCCCGTATGCCCCATCGCTATCCCGTCGCAAACGGTGATTGCGGGGAACATAATCGGCGTACCGCCCGCCATAGCAACGCCCATTTTAACCGCGTCGCAAATTTTGTCGAGATTGATATGTCCGGGCACGATTTCGTTGTACGAACATACCACGCCGATAAGCGGGCGGGCTTGTTCTTCGTCCGTCAAACCGAGCGCGTGATACAGCGACCTATGCGGCGCGTTATGAAATCCGTCTACTATTGTATCTTTAATCATAATTTTTTTACCTAATACAATTTGAAATGTGTGTGTTTTAGCTAGATTGCCACGCTCGTAAGCTCGCTCGCAATGACAAAATAAGCTTGCGTTTGGCTGTATAAGTTTTCCATCCTAATGCGGAACAAACTTAAAGAACGGGTAAATGATACCCCAACTTGGGTGCAGCGTCACGCTGCCCGTTTGGAACGAAAAAAACAAAGCAAGACGCAAGAAAGACAAGGCGAACTGCGGCTTTGTGACAGGAGCGTACATAGACGTACGTGACTGTCACAAAACGTAAGGTTCAACGCCGTATTTCGTAGCGGTTTCTTTGTTTTTTAGTTATTGATGAATTTCTCTTCGTCCGCCCAACTATACAGCTTGCGGATATCCTTGCCCACTACTTCGGAAGGGTGTTCCGCTGCAATCTTTCTCATAGCATTGAAATGCACTTGCGAACCCGCTTCGGACATATCCAACAAAAATTCTTTCGCAAACGTGCCGTCTTGAATGTCCTTCAAAACCTTTTTCATCGCTTTTTTGGTTTCTTCCGTGATAATCTTCGGCCCCGTTACGTAATCGCCGTATTCCGCCGTGTTGGATACCGAATAACGCATACCTTCAAAGCCGCTTTGATAGATAAGGTCTACGATAAGCTTCATTTCGTGGATACATTCAAAGTATGCGTTTCTGGGGTCGTAGCCCGCTTCAACGAGCGTTTCAAAGCCCGCCTGCATCAACGCGCAAACGCCGCCGCAAAGCACCGCTTGTTCCCCGAACAAGTCCGTTTCCGTTTCCGTGCGGAAGTTGGTTTCCAAAACGCCCGCTCTTGCGCCGCCGATACCTGCCGCGTAAGCCAAACCGATTTCCCAAGCGTCGCCCGTTGCGTCCTGTTCTACCGCGATAAGGCAAGGCACGCCTTTACCCGCTTGGTATTCGCTGCGAACGGTATGCCCGGGGCCTTTGGGCGCAATCATAATAACGTTGACGTTCTTCGGGGGCTTAATGCAGCCGAAATGGATATTGAAGCCGTGCGCAAACGCAAGCGTCTTGCCTTCCGTAAGGTTGGGTTCGATGCTTTCTTTATAAAGCTTGGCTTGCT
Organism: Candidatus Scatosoma sp.; assembly: GCA_045128055.1. GTDB lineage: Bacteria > Bacillota > Clostridia > Christensenellales > Borkfalkiaceae > Scatosoma. The sequence goes on from JBGVRC010000120.1 coordinate 8,824, forward strand.
TTTCGTCGTTGATTAAAATCATAATAAGGTCGGCAATTTTCGCCGCGTCCGCCGCCGTCATAACTTTCATACCTTGCTTTTCAGCCTTAGCCCAGCTCTTGCTGCCTTCGTAAAGCCCTACGACAACGTCCACGCCCGATTCTTTCAAGTTGAGCGCGTGCGCGTGACCTTGCGAACCGTAACCGATGATAGCTACCGTTTTGCCACTCAATTTATTTAAATCGCAATCTTGTTGATAAAAAATTCTGTTTGCCATATTTTTTCTCCTATTATTTTATTTTTTATTTGTTTATTTGTTTAAAAGTGTGATTGTGCCGCGGTCAAGGGCTACGATACCCGTGCGGCACATTTCCAAAATTCCAAACGGCTGTACAAGCTTTACAAACGCATCGATTTTGGACGGATTGCCCGTTACTTCAATGCACATAGCTTCGGGGGAATAATCGATAACACTTGCGCGGAACACATCCACCGCCGTCATAATATCGCTTCTGTTTTGGGGCTCGTTTTTCACCTTGATAAGCATCAGCTCGCGCTTGATGGGTTCGTCGTCCAAAACTTCCACTTTTTTGACTACGTACAGCTTTTTCAGTTGGTTGATAAGCTGTTCTTTCACGTAATCGTCCCCCTGCATCGTAATGGTGATACGGGAATATTCGGAGTGTTCGGTTTCGCCCACGGTAAGGGCGTCGATGTTAAAGCCGCGGCGGGTAAACATTGCCGTAACGCGGGTCAAAACGCCCGCTTGGTTATCTACGTAAACCGCTATAACGAATTTATTGTTTTCCATAACCTTTGCTCCTTTGTCTTATTTTACAACCGTGATGATGTCGCTGATCGCGCCGCCCGGGGGCAACATCGGCAACACCATTTCGTCCTTGTCGATGCGTACGTCGATGACGGCGGTCTTGCCCGAAGCAATCGCTTTTTCAAACGCCCGTTTAAATTCCACCTGCGTTTCCGCCAAATACCCGTCCGCGCCAAAGGCCTGCGCGAGCTTGACAAAGTCGGTTTTTCTCGTCAAAACGGTGCTGGAATACCGCTTGCCAAAGAACAAGGTTTGCCATTGTCTTACCATACCCAACACGCCGTTGTTCATAAGCACGATGACGACGGGGATTTTATAGGTGATTGCTGTGGCAAGCTCGTTCAAGTTCATACCAAAGCTGCCGTCGCCCGTGATAAGCACTACGGGGTCTTTGGTAGCTACGTACGCGCCTATCGCCGCGCCGAGTCCAAAGCCCATCGTACCCAAACCGCCGCTGGAAACAATACGTCTGGGTCCGTCAAAGTGAACGTACTGCGCCGTCCACATTTGGTGTTGACCAACGTCCGTCGCGATAATGGTTTTTGCGGGCTTTGCCCCGTTGATGACGTCGAACACTTGCTTGGGAGAAAGGGTGGCTTTGCTTGCCGCCGCAATTTCTTCTTCAAACTGCGTTTCTTCTTTTTTCAGCTGTTTTACACGCGCAAACCAGTCGGGCTTTTCGCTTTTTTCGCACTTTGCCGCAATACGTTTAAAGGAGTTTTCCACATCCCCGACCAAACCGAGCGTTACGCGTACGTTTTTGTTGACTTCCGCGCTGTCGGGGTCGAGCTGGATAATTTTACTCTGCTTGGCAAATTTCGAAATGTTGCCCGTAGCTCTGTCTGAAAAGCGCACGCCCACCGCCAAGATAAGGTCGGCTTCGTTTTGCGCCATAGACGAAGCGTAATGCCCGTGCATACCTTGCATACCCAGGAAGCGTTCGTTTTCCTGCGGTACAGCCGAAAGCCCCATAAACGAACAACCGATCACCGCGCCGATTTTTTCCGCGAAGGCTACGATGTCTTTACCAAGCCCCAGCCCCGCCGCGCCGCCACCTACGTAAATATACGGCTTTTTCGCTTCGTTTATCAAGGCTACGGCTTCGTCAATCAAGCTATCCTTTACCTTGGGCAAGGGCGTTTTTTCTACAACGGGCTGCGGCTCGTATTCATAAGACGCCACTTGTACGTCCTTAGGAATATCGACGAGCACGGGCCCGGGTCTGCCCGATTTCGCAATTTTGAAAGCTTGTCGCACGGTGTCCGCCAAATCTTCGATTTTATTGACGAAGAAATTGTGCTTGGTAATGGGCAAGGTCACGCCCGTAATGTCGATTTCTTGGAAACTGTCCTTACCAATGAGCGAGCAAGGCACGTTGCCCGTAATCGCGACCATAGGAATAGAATCGAGCATAGCCGTTGCGATACCCGTAACAAGGTTGGTTGCGCCCGGGCCGCTGGTTGCGATACAAACGCCGACTTTGCCCGTCGCGCGGGAATACCCGTCCGCGGCGTGCGACGCGCCCTGTTCGTGCGCGGTCAAAACGTGATTGATTTGGTCTTTATATTCATAAAGTGCGTCGTAAATATTGATTACCTGACCGCCGGGATAGCCGAAAACGTCGGTTACCCCTTGTTCGATAAGGGTTTTTATTAAAATTTGAGAACCTTTTAAAGTCATTGTTTTTCTCCTTATTGCTTATTCTTGCGCAAGTAGCAAGCGGTTGACGGCGGAAACCAACGCGTTGATGGAAGAAACCATGATGTCCGTGCGGATACCCGTTCCCCAATACGCCTTGCCGTCCAAAACGATGCATACGTAAGACGCCGCTTTGGAAGTGGATTTTTCTTCCAGCGCATGCTGGACGTAGCTTTCCAGCGAGTATTCTTTACCGATGGCTTGCTTGATGGCGTTGCTCACACTGTCCAAACGCCCGTTGCCCGTCGCTTCATACGTCTTTTCTTCACCGCCGTAAGAAATGACCGCTTTCGCCTTTACCATGTCGCCTTCTTCTTTATAATCTACGCTGACGATGGAAAGTTTATCTTGCAAATTGACGAAATCCTTTAAGAAAATATCGTGTACTTCGTCGGGGGAAAGCTCTTTATGCGCATGGTCGGAAATACTCTTGACGTGATAACCGAACACTTCGCGCATTTTGGGGGGCAAAACAAGCTTGAACTGCGTTTCGAGAATATAGCCTATGCCGCCCTTTCCCGATTGCGAATTGATGCGGATAACGTCCGCCTCGTACACTCTGCCAACGTCGGCAGGGTCGAGCGGGAGATAAGGTACCGTCCAAGTATCTACTCCCTTTTCCACGCGGTATTTCATACCTTTTGCAATCGCGTCTTGGTGCGAACCCGAGAAAGCCGCAAAGACAAGCTGTCCGCTGTACGGTTGTCTTTCGCTCACTCGCATTCTCGTCACTCGTTCGTATACTTTGGTGATTTCGGGTAAGTTGGAAAAATCCAGTTCGGGGTCGAAGCCCTGCGAATACATATTCAACGCCAACGTAATAATATCGACGTTGCCCGTTCTTTCCCCGTTTCCAAACAGCGTACCTTCTATTCTGTCGCCGCCTGCCAACAAGCCCATTTCGCTGTCCGCCACCGCGCAGCCCCTATCGTTGTGCGGGTGCAAGGATACGATTACGTTTTCGCGATAGTGCAAGTTTTTGCACATATACTCCACTTGGTTTGCGTATACGTGGGGCATAGAATGGGAAACGGTGACGGGTAGGTTGATAATCGCCTTCTTGTCCGCCGTCGGTTGCCAAATATCCAACACCACGTTGCAAATTTCCGCCGCAAATTCGGGCTCCGTACCCGTAAAGCTTTCGGGGGAATATTCCAAACGCACGTTTCCTTTCGCTTTTGCTTGATAATCCTTACAAAGCTTCGCGCCGAAAACGGCGATGTCGATAATTTCTTTCTTTTCCCGTCTAAATACCTGCTGACGTTGCGCCACGGACGTGGAATTGTACAAGTGTACGATGGCGTTTTTCGCGCCGTCGATAGCTTCGAAGGTCTTGGCGATAATATGTTCGCGAGATTGCGTCAAAACCTGAATGGTGACGTCGTCGGGGATTAAATTTTCGTCGATGAGCTTGCGGCAAAACTCGTATTCCGTCTCGCTCGCCGCGGGAAAACCGATTTCGATTTCCTTAAAACCCACCTTGCAAAGAAGCTGGAAAAACTCTAATTTTTCTTCTAAGCTCATAGGGATAATTAAGGCTTGGTTGCCGTCACGCAAATCGACGCTGCACCAAATCGGCGCTTTGTCGATGCAGGACTTTTTCGTCCAATCCATACTCACGCCTTGCGGTTCGAAATACTGTTTTACGTACTTTTGATTGTTTCTCATATCCGTTCCTTTTTGTTCCCTATAAAATTTCTATAAAAAAATTCGTCCCAATACACGGCGTACTTGCGCCGTATACAGAGACGAAGATGATTTCTCCGCGGTACCACTCTATTTGATGAATTTCTCACCCACTTTGCGTCTTAAAACAGACTTTCTCTGTCACGGGAGAACCCGTCCGAATCTACTGAGCAGGGGTTTTTCCTGCCGTTCTGTCGGCGGCTCGGAGATGAGCTATATTCCGTAAGCTGTGTCGGCTCGCACCAGCCGCCGACTCTCTGAAAGCAGTCTTTACGGATTTTTATCCCGTCATTGCCTTTATGATACGTTGTTTTTTTATTTTACCGCATTTTACGCGTTTTTGTCAACGCTATGGCGGCTGTTTTTCCTTATTTTATAAGGAAATTTTTGTATTTCCGCTTATATTTTGTATATCCAACCAAAGCTATCTTCTATCTTGCCCCATTGAATACCCGTCAGCATGTCGTACAGCTCTTGGGTCACTTCCCCGATTTTGCCGTCGTTTACGACGTATTCTTCGTCGCCAAACGCCAGCTTGCCGATAGGAGATACGACCGCCGCCGTACCGCAGCCCCACGCTTCTTCCAGCTTTCCGTCCTTTAACGCCTGCAACAGTTCGTCAACGGACAAAAGCCGTTCGTGTACGGTGTATCCTTTGCTTCTTAAAACTTCAATACAGCTCTTTCTGGTAATCCCAGGCAAAATAGAGCCCGTCAAAAGCGGCGTGACGATTTCTCCGTCGATTTTAAACATAACGTTCATCGCGCCCACTTCTTCGACGTATTTTCTTTCTACGCCGTCCAGCCAAAGCACCTGCGAATATCCTTTTTTCGCCGCTCTTTCGCCCGCTCTCGTACTCGCCGCGTAGTTGCCGCCGCACTTGGCGTACCCCGTGCCGCCGCGCACCGTTCTGACGTCTTCGTTTTCTATCATAATCCCTACGGGATTGATACCTTCTTTATAATAACTGCCGCTGGGCGAAGCAATAATCATAAACGTAGCGCGCTTTACCGCGTGCACGCCGAGCGCTTCGTCGTTGCCGAATAAAAACGGACGAAGATACATGGACGTACCAAAGGATTTGGGCACCCACTTTTCTTCCAGCTTGACAAACGCCGTCAAAAGCTGCAACATTTCTTCTTCGTCCATTTGCGGCAAGCTCATACGCTCTGCCGAGTTGTTCATACGCTTGATATTTTCCATCGGACGGAATAATTGCACGCCGCCGTCCGCCCTTCTATACGCCTTTAAGCCTTCGAAAATTTCCGCCCCGTAATGCAAAACGGTGGACGCAGGGTGCAGTTGAATAGGTCCGAACGGCTGTATTCTTGCGTCAAACCAACCCCTGCCTTCTTCCCAGTCGACAATCAACATATGGTCGGTAAAAACCTTGCCAAAACCCAGCTTGTCTTCCGACGGCATTTCACTCGGGGTCGTCGTTTTTGTAATCTTAATTTCCATTGTATATCCCCCTATTTCCGTTTATTCGTTTTTTGCATTGTGTACGCGTCTATAATTTATTTTAATAATAATATCACTTCCAAAGCGTTAAGTCAACGATTTCAACGCAGATTTTTATTTTTTTATATAAAAATTTTGCCGAAGAAGGGCGAAAACCCGTCTTCGGCAATGCTTCGTGTTTTATAAACGACTTACCAGCTTTCCTTGTCGTCTTCCGCGGCTTCTTGCGCGGCGGCTTCTTCTTCCGCCTTTACGTCTGCCTTAAATTCTTCGTTTTGTTCGGGATAAGCCGAAAGCATAGGCTCGATATCATAACCCTTTTTACGCAAGAAATAGTTTTTGCTGATTTGTACGACCAAACCGCTCATCAATACCACGCCGATAAGGTTGGGCAACGCCATCAAGCCGTTAAAGGTGTCGGAAATCGCCCAAGCGAGCTCGCCGTCGATAAGGGACGCTACGATTACAAGCAATACGTAAACCACTTTAAAGACCACGGTAGCGATTTTTCTTGCTTTGTCCCCTGCCTTTCTAAACAAGAAATCGACGGATTTTTCCCCGTAATACGACCACGCCAAAATGGTAGTAAACGCAAACAAAGGAATGATGACGGCGTACGTTACTCGTCCAAAACCGCCAAACGTCTTTTCAAAGGACATCATAGACATTTGCGTGTCGATATACGTACCGCCATACAAAGCCGCTTCGTCGTGACCGTACGAAATCAAAATGACGACCGCCGTCAACGTACAAATGATAAAGCTGTCGAAAAAGACTTCGAAAATCCCCCACAAGCCCTGTTTTACGGGTTCACGAACTTCGGACGCGCTGTGCGCGATAACGGACGAACCAAGCCCCGCTTCGTTGGAAAATACGCCGCGAGCAAGCCCTTTTTGTATAATCTGCGAGAACGCGTAACCGCCTACCCCAATCGCCGCCGACTTAAACGAGAAGGCGTTTTTGAAAATGACTTCAAACACCCACAAAACGTTGGAAAGATTTGCCGCCACAATGATAAGCGCCATACAAATAAAGATTAAGGACATAAAGGGAACGAGAATGGACGCAACCTTACCGATACTCTTGATGCCGCCAAGGATAACGAGCGCCAAAACCACCGCAACCGTAATCCCCACAATAAGAGCGACCGTCGTCTTTTCCGCGCTCGTAAACACGCTTTGGAAAGTACCCGACATTTTATTCGTTTGCGCGCCGCTCATACCGATTGCCGCGAAAGTACAAAATACCGCCGCCATCACGCCGAGAATTTTCCCGATGACCTTCAACCAAGACTGGTTGTTCTTTCTGCCCAAGCCTTCGGAAAGATAGTACGCAGGCCCGCCCGAAAAATCGCCGTTCTTTTCCTTTTTACGGAAATACAAGCCGAGTACGTTTTCCGCGTAGTTAGTAATCATACCAAAGAAAGCCGATACCCACATCCAGAACACCGCGCCCGGGCCGCCCGTCATAATCGCGGACGAAACGCCGATGATATTCCCCGTGCCGACCGTACCCGAAATGGCGGTGGCAAAGGCTTCGAATTGCGAAATGGAATTTTCCTTTTTGGATAAATGCGCTTTCTTTTTTCCGATACTTTTCACCGTCGGAACGATGGTTTCGTTTAAAGAAGCTTTAAACTTACGCACTTGCATAAACCGAGAGCGAACGGTGAGTAAAATCCCCGTGCCGAGAATTAAAATAATCATCGGCCAGCCCCATACGACGCCGTTAATCGCGCTGTTTACCTTGGTAACAACGTCAATAATTTTGTCCCACATACTTTTTCTCCTTCGTCCTTTTCGGACATAAAATTTTTAAACGACGTAAAAATGTAAAATTCTTCGGAGAATAGAAAAACGGAGCGACTTTTCCGTCACTCCGTCAGATAAAATTCGGCTTCTTTCCCTAAAATGGCAGGGGCAGGTACGCGTTGAATACAAAACAAGCGTAAAAACGCCCCCATATTGAGTAAGATAAGCTAAACTCTGTCCTTTTGCCTGAGAGATTGGCGGATTTTCCCGCTTTGCCCCTTCGGCACTCGATTTAACGAGCTTCTCCGGAGTGCTATCCGATTACAGTTCCCAACCTTGCGGTCACCTGAGAGATTCACTCCTTCGGTCGAGCCTAAACGCTCATCTTCTGCAATCTTCTTTTAGCATTTGCTTGGGTATTATATTATCACACTCCTTTTTGCTTTGTCAACGGAATTTCGTCAATTTTTTACATTTTTCCAAGCTTATTTTTATTGACGGGGTTGCTTTTTTGTTTTTTGTGTGCTATAATACGTAGGATATAATATTGTAGGAGCGCGCGATGTTCAAAACACTGCTTAAAAAAGTATCGGAAGCCACCGTTTCGGTTTTACCCGTAACGGCAATCGTGCTTTTGCTTAACTTTTTACCGTTTGTTTCCATTTCTTTCTCGTTGACGGAATTGACGGTATTTTTATGCAGCGCAGTCGCTTTGATTATCGGTATGGCTCTTTTTAATCTTGGCGCGGACATCGCTATGACCCCTATGGGCGAACAAATCGGTTCGGGCTTGTCCAAAACGGGAAAATTTAAAACGTTGCTGTTGATTTGCTTTGTCATGGGCGTATTTATTACCATTGCCGAACCCGATCTTTCCGTTTTGGCGGACAGAGTGGCGGGGGTAATTGATTCCACCGCGTTAAAAGTGGCAATCGGTATGGGCGTGGGCTTGTTTTTGATTTTTTCTATTCTCAAAATCGTGTTCCGTATCAGCCTTTCGCATATGCTCACTTTCTTTTATATGTTTTTGTTCGCGCTCGTCACCTTGCTGATTGTGCAAGGCAAAGAGAATTTCTTGGCGCTGGGTTTTGACTCGGGCGGGGTTACGACAGGCCCTATCACCGTACCTTTTATCATGGCGCTCGGGCTTGGCGTAGCCACCATTTTGGGGGACAAACGGGACAGAGAAAGCAGCTTCGGTTTTATCGCGCTTTGTTCGATAGGCCCTATCCTTGCCGTTATGATTTTAGGGCTTACCGCCAGCGAAGCGCCCGCTTTATCCATTACGGCAAACGATTATGCGTTGCATTTAGGGCATTTTCCCGAAGCCTTAAAAAACACGATTATCAACGTAGCCGTTGCGCTCGGCCCTATCGTGGTTTTCTTCTTTGCTTTGCAGGCGATTTTTATGCGCTCGTCTAAGCGAAAAGTAAAACAAATCATCATCGGTATTTTTTATACCTATTTCGGGCTCGTCGTTTTTTTGACGGCGGTGGAAGTCGGGTTTACTTGTATCGGTTTTAAAATGGGCGAACAGCTCGCCAACGAAAACGAAAGCTTTATCGTTGCGTTCTCGTTTATTCTCGGCTTAACCGTCGTGTTGGCAGAACCTGCCATTCACGTCTTAAACAAGCAGGTAGAAACGGTTACGGGCGGCGCGGTCAGCAAAAAATCTATGCTCATCGCCCTTTCCATCGGCGTGGGGATTTCCATCGCTTTGTCCGTTGTACGCGTGCTTTTCCAATTCAGCGTTTTGTATTATTTAGTACCCGGGTACTTCCTGTCTTTGGGCTTGGCGTTTTTCGTGCCCAAGATTTACACGGCAATCGCGTTCGACTCGGGCGGCGTAGCCAGCGGACCTTTGACGTCCACCTTTATTTTGCCCTTTATCATCGGGCTTTGCTTTGCGTTCAACGGCGGGGATTCTTCCCGCGTGCTTACCGACGCGTTCGGGTTGGTCGCTATGGTAGCGATGACCCCCCTTATCACCATTCAGCTCTTGGGCTTCCGCTCCGTCGCGACAAAGCGCATCAAAGAACGTATCGCCATGAAGCGTATTTTGGATGCCGACGACGAACAAATCATCAATTTTATGTAAACGAAGGGGGCAGGTATGGAACGAAATACAAAAACAACAAAAAAGAAAACCCCTTCCACGAAGAAAACGGCGGCAAATTCGGACGCTTTTAAAAAGCTGAAACTGCTCGTCACCGTTGTCAATCGAAGCAAAACGGAGTTTTTTATGGATTTACTGTCGGGGTTCGAAGTCAATTTCCAAACGGCGGTTTTGGGGCAAGGCACGGCGAGCTCGGAAGCGAGATACGTGCTGGGCTTGGAAGACTCGGATAAAGGCGTTATTTTCAGCGTTTTGCGCGAAGACAAAGCCACCGAAGCTATGCACGCGTTAGAAGACAAATTCCATTCTATCAAAAACGGGAAAGGGATTGCATTTACTATCCCTATGAGCAGCGTTATCGGCGTAGCCATTTACCGTTTTTTAAGCAATCACAGAGCGTAAAGGAGCAAGTTTATGAAATACTCTCACGAAGCTATATTTTGTATCGTAAACAGCGGGCATAGCGACGAAGTTATGGACGCGGCGAAAAAGCTTGGCGCAACGGGCGGCACGGTTATCAACGCGCGCGGCACGGCGGGCAAGGAAGCGGAAACCTTTTTCCATATCACGGTGCAACCTGAAAAGGAAATCGTAATGATTCTCGTCCCCGCGAAAATAAAGGACGCGGTTTTGCACGCTTTGTATAAGGAAGTGGGCTTGGACACGGCGGGACAAGGGATCGCGTTTGCTATGCCCGTAGACGGCGTAGTCGGCTTACCCAGCGAAAAAACACCCGAAGTAAAACCCAAAAACGAACAATTAAAAATAATGTAATGTATTTATAAAAACCCCGACCGAGAGAAGTTTCTCTCGGTCGGGGTTGTTTTTACAAGTTTTCTATTATATCCAAGCTTTGTTGCATATATTTAATACTTCTATTATAATTTTTGATAATTTCTCCGTTCTCTCTATTTTTATAAAGAGACAGTTTTTCAACGCTTTCCTGCGCGTCCGCTATATTCTTGGACAGTTTTTCTTTGATAACCCCTTTTATTTCGTCCTTTTTTTCTTCGTCTACGCAACACTCGCAATAGGTCAAAAGTTTTGCGCATTCGTTTAATATAATCCCTTTGGACGTAAACGGAGCAACTCCTGCCCCCAACAAGCTGAATACTTGTCCGCCGCCAAGCGCCGTTTCCACGTACGCGCTTGCTTCAAAGGCAAGAGATGATAATAAAATCAAATCGGGCATCACCAAGCCAGGCGCAAACAATGCCGAAGTAGCGATAACGGTTATCCATTTCTTTTTTACTCTTTCATCAAGGGTCTGCACGTGTTTGCGGTATGCTTTTTTGACTTTTTCTATCCACTCTTTATTAAATAACGCATACTTTTCACACAAAATATCTTGCTCAAAATTACTGCATTGTTTTATTTTGCTTTCTTTTTCCCCGTTTAACGGATAAAACGGTACGTAAAAAAGCGTTTCCATTAAAACAAGCTGATACCATTCTTGCGAAACAGAATATCCTTTCAATTCTTCATAAAGAACGTCCGCGTTTAAAAAATACGTTTCGTCGCTTTTTATGGCTGTTAAGATTTTTTCTTTCCAGCTCTCCATCCACTTGGTTTTTTCTTCCTTGTGTTCGGCTTTTTTCGTCTTTTCAATATCGTATAAAATTTCTTGTAATTTTAAGGAATATAAGAAACGCGACTGTTCATCGGTTAGACATAAATTATCTAATCTCACCAACTGCTTAGGAGTTTTTAGGTTATAACGATTTCTAAATGCTTGGCATAAGTATTCTACGTCGTCTGCGATATACTCTTTGTCTGCACAAACTGCCGTGGCAAAACGGAAAAGTCCTGGATAGTTGATGTTTACCGCAAAATGTACAAGTCCTGCAACCCAATTTCCGCCGCTGTTTTTCAAGCCCACAACCGCGGCTTTTGCCGTCGTAACGTTTGTAAAAACACCCGAAGAAATGGTCGTCATTCGCGTTATCGTTCTATTGTTAAAGGGCAACACCCTATCCCAATTCACCTTTTGCAAATCTTCAAGCGCGCGGATTTCTTTTTGTTCTACTTCCATAGCAAACCGCCTAATGGCATAAAAAACGCGCACAATGCATTCGTTTAACAATAACGGCAACATATTTCTCGATTTTACTTTATGCGCAAGCCCTATTTCCGTTCTCAAATCAAACGGAACGGCGTTTCCGTTCTCGTCCCTATAAAAAGTTCCGTTAAACATTTTGGAAATAAAAGTAGAAAAGGCGATTTTATCATCTTTATATTTAATAGACATTTCTTTAAAAATAGGCATAACGGACAAAACCTTCAACGAAGAAAGAACCATTCCAGGAACGCCCGTACCTTCCCCCGTCGCCGTACTCGACCCTGCCATATCGCTGACGATATGCATAGCCCAAACAACTACGCCGTTGTACACTTTTTCCGTGATACTCTTCCCAATACCAACGTCTTGCGCCAAATCAACGGTTTTAAACGACCCGTCCGTATCCGTTCCGTAGGCTTTGTTGGTAAATTGCGTCAACAAAGAAAAACCCAACCCGCTCAACGAAGCGTGGTGTGAAAAATCCCGTAAATGGTGTTGCTTTGTCCCCCCGAACTCGCCCATCGCTTTATCGCTGGGGCTTTCGTAGTTCTTTTCCAAATACGCAATCGCATCTTTATCGTCGTCACCCGTATATCCGTCTAATTTCGCAACTGTTTTTACAAACGAAGCCACCTTTTCAACGCCCCAAGTATGCGCGTCTTCTAATTTTATCGTTTTATGGCAAAGACAATCCAACGCCGCCGTTATCAAACCGCTCGTTGTTGCAACGGTATAATCCCATTTGTCCGTTTCGGGAACGTCTTTATCCCATACAAATTCCGTTATATTTGCATTTTGCGCCGTTGTTTCATAGGAAAAATCAAATTCTTCTTCTATTCTTTCGTAGTCCATATCTTCCCCTTTTTAAAAAAAGAACACACTTTTGATAGGTACGTTCTTTTTAGAGTGCATTATAAATCACAATTTAATTGCGCCTTTGTCAAGCAATACGTCCGACAAAATCGCCAAACGCTGCGGTGACAACGTTTCCCCGCGCGCTTTTTCTTCTACGCCTGCCAAAGTCAAAATTTCTTTGGCTTCGTCACGCGTCAATTTAAAGAAATTCACCAAATTGTTTTCCAAGGTTTTGCGACGGTTTAAAAAGGCGCATTTCACCGTTTGGCGATATGCCTTTTCATCTTTCACCGCGACCCTGCCCCGCTCAAATTCGATTTTTACCACTGCGGAGTCCACGTTCGGTCTGGGATAAAAAAGGTTGCGGGAAACCCGTTTTACGACCTTTGCGCTGCCCTTCAAAGCAATCGCCGCCGTGATAGAGCCGTATTCGGGCGTGTTCTCTTTCGCGCAAAATCTATCCGCCACTTCTTCCTGCACCATAATCGATAGACCTTGCACTTTGTCGCTTTCTTCCAAGAGCTTGGTGACGAGCGGCGTTGTGATATAATAGGGCAGGTTGGCAACAACGGTGTATTCTTCGATTTCGTTTTCAAACTCTTTCAAATTCAGCTTATTGAAATCGCGGAAAATTACTTCGACGTTTTCAAGCCCGGCAAGCGTTTCCGCCAAAACGGGCTGTAAATCGCGGTCTATATCAAAAGCGTACACTTTTTTCGCCGCTTCGGCGAGCGCACGCGTGAGCGTACCTGCTCCGCAACCGATTTCCACCACCGTGGTGTCCTTGGTAATGCCCGAAGCTTCGACGATGGAACGCAATAAGTTGCCGTCGGATATGAAATTTTGTCCAAATTGTTTCTTGAAATGAAATCCGTGTTTTTCAAGAACAGAGCGAAGCTCTTGCATAATAATATTATACTCCTAATTTTCACTACGCTGCCGCGTACTTACCGCTTCGCGGTGGGTTTTTATTTGGATACGGTTTTCGCCCGTTTGAAACGGGAAAAACGGCGAAGATGCGAGCAGTTCAAGGCGTAGCGAGTACCCACGATGGAGCGTACATAGACGTACGTGACTGAGTGGGCACGGAGCTACAACGCTGAAATGCGACGCATATGCGTCGTTTTTTAGGAATCCGTAATATATTTTCTGACGTATAAAGGAATTTTCACGCTTTCGGCAAGACGTTTGCACGCTTCCACTTCGTCTTCCCCGATACAATCCACGATAGAGAATCGGCAAGCTACTCCGTTTTTACGGCAAAGCTTTGCAAACTCTATCAAGCCCGAAAACCCGCTTTCACCGAACTGCGAACGGCAAATAGGTTGATACTTTTCCACACAGGACGCATTGAGCGAAATATTGACAAAATCAATTTTCCCCTTCAAATCGGGTACGATGTCCCGCTTGTTGATAAGGTTGCCCTGCCCGTTGGTATTCAAACGCGTTTTTAAGCCCTTTTCGTGGAAATAATCGCACAAAGCCACCATTTCCGCCACCTTGTAGGTCGGCTCGCCAAAGCCGCAGAAAACCACTTCCTTAAAACGGGTCAAATCCCCAAAGCCCTTTGTCGCCGCAATCACCTTTTCCACGGTAGGATCGCCGTTGCGAAGCCATAAATAGTTGCCGTAATAACTACTGCGCTCGTTTCTTACGCAAAAATCACAGCCGTTGGAGCATTTGTTGGTTAAGTTGATATACAAATTCCCGTCCAAGGTATATACGTAGGTATCCTTGCGGTTTTCTTCCTTTTTATCATTCTTAGCCTGATTGTTTTGCTGGTTTTGCTTGTTCTGCTGTTTGTTTTTTTGCTTATTTTGTTGGTTTTGCTGATTTTTATTGTTTTGCTGACCTTGCTGGGGCTGCACTTGCTTGGGCTGTTGCTTGTTCTTTTGCTTGTTTTGTTGATTTTGTTGCCCTTGTTGCCCGTGCTGTTGCGCTTGGTGGTTTTGGGACGAAGCGGCGTTTTGCTGGGGCTGATTTTGCTGGGCTTGGTTTTGTTGCCCTTGCCCGCCGTTGCCACCGTTTCCGCCTTTTCCGCCGCGATGATGATGGCGTCTTTTCCGCCCGCCGTTGCCGCCGTTGCCACCGTTTGCGTGTTGCCCATTGTTCATTTGTTGATTGTTGTTTTTCTTTTCTTCCATAGGATTATTTCAACCTGAAAAACAGCTCTTTTGCGTTTTGCAAAATGCGTTCTTTCAGCTCCTTTTCGTTTTCGTTGCGAAGCGCCGCCATATTTTCCACGACGTACTTCACGTTTTTCGGCTCGTTCGGGAAAGTACCCCTAAACGGCGCGGGGGTGAGATACGGACAGTCCGTTTCCGATAAAATGCGGCTACCAGGTACGCGTTGAACGCAATCCTGCGTCTTTTTCGCGTTTTTAAAGGTGGACGTACCGCCAAAGGAAAAGCTCAACCCAAGCTTTTCAAATTCCGCCATCATTTCCACGGAATACGAATAACAATGCATAAGCCCGCCGCGTTTTAATAAATGCTTGTGTTCTTGAAGCAAACAAAGAGTTTCCTGCGCGGCGTCGCGGCTGTGCAACACCACGGGCAAGCCCACTTCGTCCGCCAAAATAAGCTGACGGATAAACAAATCCCTTTGCACTTCCTTGGGCGGGTTGTCGTCGAAATGGTAATCCAACCCGATTTCCCCCACCGCCACGCACTTCTCGCGTGCGCACAAAGCGCGGATTTTGTCTAAATCTCCGTCGTTATACTTGGCAAGCTCGCTCGGATGAAAACCCGCGCAAAAATACAAGTTTTCAAAGCGGTCGCAAAGCTCGGCGCTTATTTTAGACGAAGCCAAGTCAAACCCCGAACAAATGATAATACCCACGCCGTTTTCTTGGGCGTTTTTTATAATTTGTTCTACACCGCCAAGCTCGTTATATTCGTCGCCCGTCAAATGGCAATGTACGTCGATATACATAGCTTAACCAAGACGAGTGCCGCTCAAAACGTCCTTGTTTTCAGGCACGATCAAGGACAAAACGCCGTTTTCGTCTTCCGCCGCCATAATCATACCTTCGGACACGACGCCGCATACCTTTCTGGGCGCAAGGTTGGTGACGAACACCACTTTTTTGCCTACCATTTCTTCGGGTTTGAAATGCTTTGCAATCCCCGAAACGATGGTGCGCGTTTCATCGCCGAATTTCACCGTTTCTTTCAAAAGCTTGGACGATTTGGGTACGGGCTCGCACGCGATAATTTCCCCTACGCGCAATTCCACTTTTAGAAAATCGTCAAAGGAAATTTCGGGCGTTTTTTCTTTTTCTTCTTCATTTTCCACACCCGTGTCCGTATTCACCGCATTTTCAGCGGGTTTTTGTTCGGTTGCTTGCGGAGCGGTTTTCGCCATTTCCGCCGCGTATGCCGCCGCTTGTTCTTCACGGATTTTTTCGATTGCAGGCGCAAGCGTCTTGAAATCCAAGCGCGCAAACAAGGGGGAAATCGCCGTCACCGTTACGCTGTCGCGAAGCGCAAAGCTTTCGCATTCTTCCAGCGTTCTGCTTACCCCGCCGTATGCCGCGAAGATTTTTTCGCTCGTTTCCGGCATAAAGCTGTCCAAAAGCGAAGCGCCGATTTGGATTGCTTCGGCAAGGTTATACAACACGTCGTTAAGACGCGCTTTCTTTGCTTCGTCCTTGGCGAGCGCCCAAGGCATCGTTTCATCGATGTATTTATTCGCACGGCGGAAAAGAGCAAACACTTCGCTGATTGCATCCGCAATACGCAATTCGTCCGCTTTCGCACGTACTTTGGATACAACGCCCGTCACCGTTGCTTTAAATTCCGCGTCGGGATCTTCTTCGTTTGCAGGCAATGATTTTACAACCGTACCGCCGAAATATTTATCAATCATCGCAATCGTACGGCTGACAAGGTTACCCAAAACGTTGGCAAGCTCGGTGTTGAAACGTTCGGTTACAAGTTCCCAAGTAATGGAACCGTCGTTGTCAAACGGCATTTCGTGCAATACGAAATAGCGCACAGCATCCACCCCGAACAAACGCGCCAAATCATCCGCGTAAATCACGTTGCCTTTGGATTTACTCATTTTACCATCGCCTTGCAAAAGCCAAGGGTGGCCAAACACCTGCTTGGGCAAAGGTTCACCCAAAGCCATCAAGAAAATAGGCCAGTAAATGGTGTGGAAACGCAAAATATCCTTACCGATAAGATGCAAATCCGCAGGCCAGTATTTTTTATATTTTTCGTCGTGGTTGCCATCCACGTCAAAGCCGATACCCGTGATGTAGTTGGTTAAGGCATCCAACCAAACGTATACAACGTGACGGCTGTCAAATTCTACGGGCACGCCCCACGTAAAGGACGTACGGGATACGCACAAATCCTGCAACCCCTTTAAAAGGAAGTTGTTCATCATCTCGTTTTTACGGGAAACGGGCTGAATAAACTCGGGATGGGTGTTGATATGCTCGATAAGCTTGTCCGCATACTTGCTCATTTTAAAGAAGTACGCTTCTTCCTTCGCAGGCTTTACGTCCCTGCCGCAGTCGGGGCATTTCCCGTCTACAAGCTGGCTTTCCGTCCAGAAGGATTCGCAAGGAGTACAGTACATACCTTCGTAGTAGCCCTTGTAAATATCCCCTTGGTCGTAGAACTTCTTAAAAATTTTCGACACTTGTTTCACGTGATACTCGTCCGTCGTACGCATAAATTTATCGTACGAAGTGCCCATCAAGTCCCAAATGCCTTGGATATCACCCGCGATTTTATCCACGAAAGCCTGCGGCGTTACGCCTGCCGCTTCCGCTTTTTCCTGAATTTTTTGACCGTGTTCGTCCGTACCCGTTTGGAAGAAAACGTCATAGCCTTCCTTTCTTTTAAAGCGCGCGATCGCGTCCGCCAAAATCGCTTCGTAGGTGTTGCCGATGTGGGGCTTGCCCGAAGTATACGCAATCGCCGTCGTAATATAATAAGGTTTCTTTGCCATAAAAACAGCTCCTTTTTCACATTTTCCACCCCATTATACACCATTTTACTTAAAAAGTAAAATGATTTTCCCCCGTGCAAAGCAAAAGAGCCGCCCCTTTCCCCCTATCTTTCTTCATTTTTTCGGCTTTTTTCGCATATAGTATGCTATGAATACCATTTTTGTTCTTCTTTTTTTGATTTCCACCTTTTTACTGCTTCTTTTTTCGCCCACCGCCTTTCTTTCCGCTATGCTGGACGGAGCAAGCAAAGCCGCCCTTTTATGCGTTTCGCTCGTCGCTACCTATTCCGTATGGATGGGGCTTATGAAAGTATGGGAAGACAGCGGCTTGGCGCGCGGCGTTTCCCGCATTTTAAAACCGATTGCGCGGCGTATTCTAAAAACGGACGACGAAGAAGCCATCGAAACGGCTTGTATGAGTTTTTCCGTCAATATGCTGGGCATTTCAGGCGCGGCAACCCCGTACGGTATCAAAACCGCGCAGCTTTTAGACAAAACGGAAAACGCGGAATACTCTTCCGCTATGTTTTTCGTGCTAAACGCCACTTCCTTGCAAATTTTACCGTCTTCCCTTGTCGCCGTGCGCCTTGCGATGGGCAGCGCCGCCCCCAACGACATTATCCTGCCCACCCTAATCGTCAGCGTCTTTTCCACCCTTTTGGGTGCTTTGCTCACACGGGTGTTGATAAAACCCCAACCCAAACGAAAAACAAGCCAAAAAAAAGACTTCATTTTACATAAAAATATAAAAATGCCGGGGGCAGGTACGCGATGAAATTTGTTTTACCTATTATTATCCCCCTTATTTTTTTACTTTCCTTCGCCTTTGCCGCCATTAGAAAAGTGCGGGTGTACGATTCGTTCGCGGAAGGGGTAAAAGGCGCGATTCCGCTTATTTTATCCATTTTTCCATACATAGCCGTCATCAGCATTCTTTCTAAATTGTTGGAAGTGAGCGGTTTGGGCGCAAAAATCGCCGATTTTCTATCCCCCGTCTTTCATTTTACGGGTATCCCCGAAGAAATCGCTCCGCTTCTGCTCGTAAAACCCCTTTCGGGGGGCGGCAGCGTCGCCGTTTTGTCGGAAATTTTAGAAAGGTACGGCGCGGATAGCTATATTTCCCGTTGCGCTTGCGTAATCTACGGCGCGTCCGAAACGATTTTTTACGTCGGCGCGGTGTATTTTGCGGGCTTAAAACGCAAAAAGTTAAACGTCGCTTTGATAATCGCCGTTCTTTCTTTTCTTGCTTCCGCCATTTTCGCTTGTTTTTTATGTCGTTTTTTATAAAACCTTGCTTTTTTATAAAAATTATGCTATAATCATAACAAAAAGGGTATTTTATACCCTTTAACCCTAAAAATACCTTTTACAAAGGAGAAATACAATGAAAAAATGGCTTTCTATTTTGGCGTTATCGGCGATTTTTGCGTTGGTAGGCTGTAACGGTACGGGCGCGAGCAACTCTAACAGCTCCACCCCCGACAATCCTTCTTCCAGCCAACAAAGCTCGCCTTTGGATAGCTCCGAAATCGACCCCGACCACGTACACGCCAACCAAAACGGCGACGCTTATTGCGACGGCTGCGGCACGCCGATTTTGGCTACCTTGGACGTTTTTTCCATCAACGACTTACACGGTAAGTTTTCCGACACCGACGAAAACTGCGGCGTAGACGAAATGACGACCTTCCTTCGCAATAAACAGCAAGCCAACCCCAACACCGTGATTTTATCGGCTGGGGATATGTGGCAGGGCAGCCCTGAATCCAACCTTACCTACGGCAATATCATTACCGAATGGATGAACGATTTGGGCTTTGCCGCGATGACGCTTGGCAATCACGAATACGACTGGGGTGAAGAATACATCTCGCAAAACGCCGAGCTGGCAAACTTCCCCATTTTGGGTATCAACGTGTTTGACCCCGACACCAACGAACGGGAAGAATACGCCGCTCCGTCCGTTTTGATTGAAAGAAGCGGCGTTAAAATCGGTATTATCGGCGCAATCGGGGATTGTATGTCGTCCATCGCCCCCGATAAAACGACGGACGTATATTTCAAAACGGGCAACGAGCTCACCAACCTTATCAAGGACGAATCCACTTCCTTGCGCGAACAAGGCGCGGATATCATCATCTACACCGTGCACGATTCGGAAAACTCCAACGAATCGTATTACGACGTAGAGCTTTCCAACGGCTACGTGGATTTGGTATTTGAAGGCCATTCCCACTCTACCGTTCGCCAAAAGGATAAATACGGCGTATGGCATTTGCAGGCGGGCGGCGACAATGGCACGGGGCTTTCCCACGCGGAAATTAAAATCGACATCATTTCGGGTGCAATCACCGTTGCGCAAACCAAAATCGTCGAACACAGCGCCTATCTCCACCTTGACGACGACCCCATCGTAAACGAATTGATGGAAAAATACGCCGACCAAATCTCCAAAATGAACGAGTATTTGGGTATGAACGACAGCTATCGAAACTCGGACGCTTTGGCAAGCTACGCGGCGGAAGCTATGTTCAACGTCGGGTACGCGCATTGGAACAGCGACGCGCGCTATGCAGGCAAAATCGTACTCGGCGGCGGGTTCTTAAACGTGCGCAGCCCGTACAAGCTGGACGCGGGCAAAGTCACCTACGGCGATATTTACCCCCTGTTCCCGTTCGATAACCTGCTCGTGCTTTGTAAGGTAAACGGAAATCGACTTTTGGAACAGTTTATTTACAGCTCTAACTACGTTTGCTATTACGGCGAAGACGGCAACCAAATCAAAAACAACGTACAAAACAACGAAACGTACTACGTAATCGTAGACACCTATTGCGCAAACTATAACTTTAAGGGCATGGGTTGGCTGGAAATCGTCGAATATTACCAAGACAACTATTATACGCGCGACGCGCTCGCGCAGTTTATTAAGGACGGGGGTATGTCCGCGAAATCCGCTGACAAAACGAGTACCATTCCCGAGCTTCTCGACCTTGGTTTTAGCTTGGCAGACAACGAAGAAACCAAGGAAAAATACCGTACCGTCGGCAAAATCGTCGCTTTGGAAAACACCACCTACGGCAACGCGGTCATTGAAGATGAAGACGGCAACCAAATCTACGTCTACGGTATGTACGATACCGACCGCAACCGCTACGACGCGATGGCAACCAAGCCCCAAGAAGGGGACGTCGTCACCGTAGAAGGGGTGATTAAAAACTTCGTCAACGCCTATTACGGGCAAAAAATCGAATTTGTCAACGCCACCGTTTTGGAAATTCAAGACGACTTCCCGGGCAACGATAAAGACGACCCCTTAACCCCGCCTGAAACGGATGCAAACTACACCCCCATTCGCGAAATTTTAGAAATCGGCAACGCGCTTCCCGAAGGCGGCGAAACCACGGAAAGCTATATCATTAAAGGTACGCTTACAAGCAACCCCACCCACCCCTACGGGAATATGTACGTTCAAGACGAAAACGGCGACGCCCTTTATATCTACGGTCTGTACGACGTAAACGGCAATCGTTACGACGCGATGGCAACCAAGCCCCAAATGGGCGACGAAGTCGTTTTGCAGGGCGTAATTAAAAACTATTACAACAAATCGGGCGAGCAAATCATCGAAATGATAAGCTCCACCCTTTTGGAAATCGTTGACGATACGCCAAACGGCGACACACCCGATACACTTTCCACGCTTACCTTAAATAAAAACTTCGGCGGCGACCTTTCCGAATACGACACGGGTACGTACGGACAAGGCGCGGTTGGCGGCGTGTATTTCGAATATTATCGCGCCTATAAAACCTTTGGCGAAAATCTCGTAACCAGCCTGCTCCCTTCCCCCGGCGAGCTGTCGGTAGGTCACGCGGAAGGCGCGCTGTACAACACTACCCCTATCTACGGCATACAGTCCATTTCTATCACCTATAAAAGCGACTCGGCGGCTATTTTGTACACAAGCGACGATAGAATTGCGGACGCAACGGCGTACACCCTGCCCAAAGCTACGTCCTTCCAAACGATAAGCTTTGAAGTGGATACGGACAATTTCTTTAAAATTATCACGGGCAACTCCACCCTTTCCTTGCAGGAAATTTCCATTTCCTACACCGACGAAGCAGTAGCCTACAACACCCAAAAACAGCTTTCGGGAATAGAAGCTTTCCGCTTGAACCCCACCACCTTTGAAGGTACGCTCGTTGCGGGGCAAAGCTCCGTTTCCGTACCCGTAAAAGTAGAATATGACGGGGGCAGGTACGAGATTAAGCAAACAAAGACCTATACCTACTACACCGTAGAATACGTAGAAGCTCACCCCGAAATCAAGGACAAAGCGGCCATGATCACCCCCGAAGACGTAGCGGCATACTACGCGGCGTTTAAACAAATTCCCGCCAACTACGCAGCCAAAACGAAAAACTTAAACTCCGTTTTGCCTACGTATGACACTTTGTATAAAATCTTCGGCGAAGACACCCGCTACGCTTCCAAATACGACCGCACCAACGGTTACGCGCAATACGTTCCCCACGAATCGCAAAACGTGTATTACGAATTTGACATCGCGCTGTCCGCTTCCTACTGGGAAAGCGGCGAACGCGGCGTAGGCAGAGTGGTTACTTGGGAATACGGCTGGGTTGGCGACGAATACGATTCTTCCCCCGTTTCCGTCTACACCGACGACCATTACGCGACCTTCCAAGAATATTTAAACACGGGCGAATTTGGCACGCGTTTCGATGCGGAAATGAATTTGACCTTTATCCAACATTCCGAACCCGACACCGTGCAAGTTTCTTGACAATACAGTAAAAAGCGGCTCGACAAGACCGCTTTTTCTTTGCGATATTCGTTGATGTAAATCATTTTGCGTTTTTGATAAATATTTTTCTTATCCTTGCGCAAAATTATTGACGAATGGAAAAATTTGTGTTACAATATTAAATGGACAAGAACGGACTTATATTTCGTTTTTTAAATACGTCACTAAATATTATTCATATATTGGAGGAACTTTATTATGGCAAACGTTAAAGTTGCAATCAACGGTTTCGGTCGTATCGGTCGTCTTGCGTTCAGACAAATGTTCGGCGCAGAAGGCTATGAAGTAGTTGCTATCAACGACCTTACCAGCCCCACGATGCTCGCGCACCTTCTTAAGTATGACTCCGCGCAAGGCAGATATGCTCTTGCTGAAACGGTTTCCGCTGACGAAGAAGCAAGCACCATCACCGTAAACGGCAAAACCATCAAAATTTATGCAGAAAAAGACGCTGCAAACTGCCCTTGGGCTGCTTTGGACGTAGACGTAGTTCTCGAATGTACCGGTTTCTACACTTCCAAAGCTAAGAGCGAAGCGCACATCAAAGCAGGCGCAAAGAAAGTTGTTATTTCCGCTCCCGCTGGTAACGACCTTCCCACCATCGTTTACAGCGTAAACGAAAAGACGTTGTCCAAGAACGACACGATCATCTCCGCTGCTTCTTGTACGACCAACTGCCTTGCTCCTATGGCTAACACCCTTAACAAGCTTTCCAAGATCAAGAAGGGTTACATGACCACGATCCACGCTTACACGGGTGACCAAATGGTACTCGACGGCCCCCACAGAAAGGGCGACCTTCGTCGTGCTCGTGCAGCAGCAGAAAACATCGTTCCCAACTCCACGGGCGCAGCAAAGGCTATCGGCCTTGTTATCCCTGAATTGAACGGCGTTTTGGACGGTTGCGCTCAACGTGTCCCCGTTTGCACCGGTTCGCTTACCCAACTCGTTGCTATCTGCGACGGTGAAGTAGACGCAGCTACCGTAAACGCAGCAATGAAAGCAGCAGCTTCCGCTTCCTTTGGTTACACCGAAGAAGAACTTGTTTCCTCCGACATCATCGGTATCACGTATGGTTCGTTGTTCGACGCTACGCAAACGAAGTGCATGCCCATGGGCGACGGCACGACGCTTGTTAAAGTTGTTTCCTGGTATGACAACGAAAACTCCTACACCAGCCAAATGGTTAGAACGATTAAATACTTCGCAGAACTCTAATTCGTTTTACGAAGTTTCTAAATCATAGCGAAAAAAGAAATCTCCGACCTGCGGTCGGAGATTTTTTATTGTGTTACAATATCCATGCGCTTCACAAAAATTATAATTGCTTTTATGTGTAAGTCTTGACATAGCCAAAAAGACATGGTATAATAAAGAAAACTTTATTATATAAGGACGGAATTATCCATGAAAAAATCTTTGCTTTTTGTTTTATGCGCATCACTCCTGCTTGCAAGCTGTGGTGGAAGCGCCACTTCTTCGTCGAGCAGTAGCACTCCTAATGCTCCTACCTCTTCTTCAAGTATCCCTGATTCCAGCAGCACACAAGAAGAATCTTCCGAACAAGAAGAAAGTAACGAATCTATCAGCAGTGAACAAACAGGCAACGTAAATAAAATCGACAAATCTAAAATAACCAGTGCACGCCCTTTCTCCGAAGGTAAAACCTTTGTAAAATATACGGGCATAGACAATATGGCAACAGAATATTGTATCGACAAAGACGGGAATATTTTGTTTAGCTTACAATTAGGTACTCTCAATGAATCTCCTGGTTTCTATAATGGTATCGCTACGTTTAGAAGCCCCGACTTTGAAGGCGTTTGTTTCTGTGATGAAAAAGGCAATATCACCACTCCTGCTGATCTTGGCGCAGATGAGTTTTTATTTGATGTTTTCCCTGAAACCGACCCTGGCTTATTCTTTGTAGATGGCTACTTCTTTGCAAGAAAAACCGAGTCTTCCTTCGAAGGCAATGTACATAAAGCTGCCATTTATAATTCCAAGTTTGAAAAAGTCGTAGACTTCTCTACTGAACTTTTTGGCTTATATACTAAATATATTGAAGAACATGAATGCCTCTATTATGAAGGTTATTTGTATTATCTGGAACAAGGCGAAGATGATGAAATGTTGTTTAACTGTTTAGATATTAGAACGGGTAAAGAATCTCACGATTATCAAGAAATTTTAAACAAGGTTTCCATTAAATACCCTTCCATGTTCTGGCAATACGATTGGGACGGCACTACGTATAAATACGTTAATATGCTGACGGGTGAAACCGTTATTGATTTGAACAAGTATTCAACCATTAGCAGTGTTGGCAACTTTAAAAACGGATTAGCGCCTATTTTCTTTGAAGTACGAGATGATGTTGGAACAACCAACTATTTCACCCTTTTAAAAGAAGACGGCTCGTTTGCTTTTGATCCCATCAAAATCGATTCTCCTTGGGGTTCCTATGAAAGCAACGGCGTATATCTTATTACTGCTTTCATCGACAACAACACTTCCATGCTTCTCACCTTTGACGTGAACGGAAAAATTGCAGAAACCATTTGTACACTTGGCAACCCTGGCAACTGCTCGTTTAAGTTCAGCGACGGAGTAATTAACGTTGATGGCAGATACGACGGTTTCGAATTCTACGATATCAACCTTCAACCCCTTTTCTAAATAAAAATACAATAATCCCCTTTGGTTCAATACCAAAGGGGATTTCTTATTCAACACGTACCTGGTACGCCTGTTTTTATTTTTTACATGATAAAAGACCGCCCTAAAGGCGGCCTTTATTATATTCTATACAAAACGGTGTAATTAGATATAGATTAAAGTTGCCTTAATCCCTTCTTCTTCTGCCAAATAATATCATCACCCAAAGCAAAAAACGTAAAAAGTATATCAACGACACAGCCAAAGACGCTACGTACGTTTGCGCCGCCGCGTCCAACATTTTGTCCGCGTACGGAAGCTCGTCTTGCGTCAAAATCCCTTCGGAAATCAACAGCTTTTTCGCTCTGCGGCTTGCGTTAAATTCCACGGGCAAGGTGACAAGCGCGAATATAAACGACAATCCGTACAACGCTACGCCCACAAGTGCCACGTAAAAGCCCGTGTTCGAATTTTCCGTCGCTATCACGAAAAAATCCAAAACCAAGCCCAGCAACACCAGCGGCATAGCCAAAATACTGCCGATATTCGTCACTTTGACAAGCGCGGTGCGTAATTTATAAGGCAAATATCCGCTCTTTTTTTGCAAAACGTGCCCAACTTCGTGCGCCGCAACCGCCACAGCCGCAATCGAATCATTGCCGTACACGCTGTCGGAAAGGTTTACCTGCTTTTTCATCGGGTGATAATGGTCGGTCAAGTGCCCGCGCACCCGTCCAACGGAAATATCCGTCACACCGCCGCGCCGAAGCAATCTTCGCGCCGTATCATACCCCGTCATATGCGATTTCGTCCCCATTGCGCCGTATTTTTGGTAGGCGGATTTCACTTTCGAGCTGGCAATCCCCGCTATCAACCCGCAGACGAGCATCGCTCCAATGGAAATAATATAATATTCAATCATTTTTTTGTCCTTATGAAAGTATTTCGTTTATATTATACCCGATTTGCTATACTTTCAATACATAAAATCACAAATCTATCGAGAAGGAATACAAATCGGACTTGGAAACGCCGCGGTCTTTCGCCGCGCGCTTCAACGCTTCCTTTTTATCCAACCCAGCCGCCATATAATGCTGGATATGTTCTTTTTCAGACAAAGCGTTAAGCGGGCTTTCCTTTTCTTCCGCGCCGCCGACGACAAGCACGTACTCCCCGCGTTTTTCGCCCGCCAAGCCTTCCGCCAAGCGGAACGACTGCGCTTCTTCGTGGATTTTGGTAATTTCGCGCACCGCGCACGCAGGTCTGTCCCCAAACACTTCCGCCATCGCCGCAATATCCTTGTCTACGTCTTGGGGCGCGCAGTGGAACGCAAGGGTCAAATCGCTGTCCTTATATTTTTCCAAAACCGCGCGTTTTTCACTCTTTTTTTCGGGCAAAAATCCAATGAACGCGAACCTGCGTGCCGGTAATGCCGACAAAACAAGCGCCGCCACAAAAGCGCAAGCCCCGGGAATAAGGGTGTACGGCTCGTTATTTTCCCGCAAAAACTTACAAACGACGTTGCCGGGGTCGGACACGACGGGCGTTCCTGCGTCGGACACCACCGCCACCTTTTCCCCGCGACGACTCGCCGCCAAAATCTTCTCCGCGGCTTCCGCTTCGTTAAATTTATGACAAGCGTACAACGGCTTTTTAATCTCGTACGCGTTCAAAAGCTTAATCGTATGCCGCGTATCTTCGCAAAAAATCACGTCCGCTTCTTTCAACGTTTCCAAAGCGCGCAAAGTGATGTCTTTCAAATTCCCTATCGGCGTAGCCACAAAACTGACCATTTTTCTCTCCTTATTCTTCCGTTTTTACGTTTTTAATCGTAGGCAAAATTTCCACGCTCGGTTTACCGCCCTTCACCCCTTCAATCATAACCAAATAGGGCTTCAACTCGTCCCTGCCCCCCACAAATTGCATTTTCTTCACTTCAATATTGTATTTTTTAAGGGTGTAGCAAACTTCCGCTATCCTGTCCGCCCGATGCAACATACAAAGCCTACCGCCAAACTTCAAAGCCCTGCCCGCCGCTTGGGCTATATCGGACAAAGTAATGGTGATTTCCTTGCGGCAAATGGCTTTTTTATACTCGCTGCTGTCAAAACCGTCGTTTGCGCGCTCGTACGGGGGATTGCATAAAATCAAGGAAAAGCTTTCGTTGTATTTTTTAGGCAAATCCTGCAACCGACCCTGCTCAAAGGTAAAATTATCAAACCCGTTATATTGCGCCGTCTTTTGCGACAAAGCGGACAACTCTTCTTGCAGTTCGAACAAAGTAAATCGCAAATTTTTCTTATTCTTATTCAAAGCGTAAAAATGAAAGGCGACGATACCGCTTCCCGCGCAAAAATCCGCTACGTTTTCATTATTTTTCGCCTTTGCAAACCGCGAAAGCAACACGGAATCGGACGTAAACCGATACAAGCACGTATCCTGCACGATTTTCAGCCCGTCTAAAAGCATATCTTCCAACACTTCATATTCGCCAAGCGTAAATTCTTCCATTTCTCGCTCCTTTTCTTCTCTCCGTTTCAGTATATCACGCTCCGCATCTTTTGTCAAGCCCGTCCGCGCCCGCAGGGCAATTCCACGCATACTTTTCTACAAAATCACCCACGCTATTTCCGTGAAAAAACTGTATTCTTCTTTACAAGACAACTTAACCGAGTTTAAAACCCTGCTTCCGTCCGAAGATATTTTAACCTATACCTTTGAAACGCAGGACAAAACGGCTTGCGCGATTATTTACGCGGACGGCATTGTAAACAAGCAGCTTTTAGGCGAGCTTGTCGCAAAGCCCTTATCCCAGCTCACTTTACCCCAAGAAAAACAAAATGACGGGGGCAGGTACGCGATGAAATCCCAACAAAGCGAAAGTTCCACCCCCCAACAGCTCCCCAAAAAAGCGGAAATTATCCAAAAATCTACGCTTTTTCCCGAGCTGAAAACAAAATTCGATTTCGACAGCGCCGTGCAAGAAATTTTGGACGGAAACTCCATTTTACTTGTTGACGGCATAGCCGTCGGCTTTGTCGTGGGCGCAAAAATGCCCCCGAACCGAGCCGTGGTCGAACCCCCAACCGACGTTTCCATAAAAGGTCCGCGCGAAGGCTTTATCGAAGACATCAAAACGAATATGTCGCTTATTCGAAAACGCTTAAAAACTCCCGATTTGCGTTTTGAAACGCTGCGGGTAGGGAAACGTTCGGACACGATGGTTTCCCTTTGCTGGCTCAACGGTATCGCCCGCGCGGAATTAAAAGACGAGCTAAAAACAAAAATTCAGCAAATCAGCGTGGATAATATCCCCGATTCTTCGTATATCGCGGCGTTTATCACGCCCAGAAAGCACTCCGTCTTCCAAACGCTGGGTACGACGGAAAAGCCCGACGTGTTTACCGCCAAGCTCGCGGAAGGCAGGGTGGGGATTTTGGTGGACGGATCGCCCATTGCGCTCACCGCCCCTTTTTTGCTGACGGAAAATTTACAAAGCTGCGAAGATTACTACGTTTCCCCCTTCGCCGCCACGTCCTTTCGGTTTTTGCGTTGCCTTGCGCTGTTCGTTGCAATCCTGTTGCCCGCTTTTTATATCTCGGCGCAGCTTTTTAAAATGCAGCTCTTTCCGCTCGGCTTGATGCTCACCATAGCCAGCAGCGTCCGTTCCCTGCCCCTATCGCCAAGCTTGGAAATGTTCGTCGTATTGCTGCTTTTGGAAATTCTAAAAGAATCGAGTATCCGTATGCCAAAATACGTAGGAATGTCCCTATCCGTCGTCGGCGCGCTCGTATTAGGGGAAACGGCGGTGAGCGCGGGCTTTTTATCCACGCCCGCCATAATCATCGTCGCCTTTTCGGGAATTTGCTTGTATACCATTCCAAATTTCGTGGAAACGGGTAGCATTTTGCGTTGGATTTTTTTATTCATAGCAGGCTCACTCGGCCCGTTCGGCATCGTACTGTTTATTGCATTTTTGGCGTATTACTTGCTGTCGGCGGACTCCTTCGGTTCGCCTATGCTCGCGCCGTTTTCACCGCTTGTGAAAGGGGACTTGCGCGATTCCGCCGTCAAGTACGATTTATTATCCCTTACAAAGCGTCCCCGCGTCTTTCGTTTGAAAAACAAAACGCGTATCCGCCAAAACAAGAACCAAACCAACCGTTAAAATACCAACTGCTTCGCATACAAGAAAATAAAAAAGGAGCTTTTTATGAAAACGCCCACTCTTCCCAAACAAAACCAATCGGAAAAGGTTTACGCCCGCCAAATCGCTTTCGCGGGCGCATTTTTACTGCCCGCCGCGCAGTTTTTAGAATCCCCGTCCATTCTCGCAAGACACGCGAAAGGGGATTTGTTGTTGCCCGCGATTATGCATTTTCTATTACAATCTCTCGTGCTCCTTGCTATCGTGTACGCAGCTTCGCAAAGCGAAACGTCCATTTTAGACCGTCTGAAAGGGGTGTTTGGCAAAGCCATGCCCGTCCTTTACGCTGTTTTTGCCGTTTTTTATTTATTTTTCGGCGTTTTACCGCTTTTGGATATGGAAAAGTACGCCTATGCGGCGTTTTTCGACACCGCGCCCACCGCTTTTTCCTTTGGCCCGTTTTTTCTTTTCAGCGCGTATGTCTGCGCCAAAGGTATAAAATCCATCGCGCGAAGCGCCGATTTATGTCTTTTCTTATTCTTATTTCCCTTTCTCGCTTTGCTTGCTATGTCCTTGACCAAAGCCGATTTTTCTTCCTTGATGCCCTTATTCGGCACGGAATTTTCTCAAATCGGAAGGGCTTTTTCCCGTACGACGCCCCATTTTTCAAGCGCAATCTTGTTGTTGCCGCTGATTGCCAACCTGCAATACAAAGCAGGGGACGGCGTCAAAATTATGTCAGGCTACTGGATCGGCGCGCTTTTATCCCTGCTGTTTTTGGCGATTTTTTACGCGGTGTTTTCTTCGCTCGCTCCGCGCGAACATTACGCGTTTTCTAAAATAGCGCAATATTTCCCCGCCTTGTCCGTAATCGGACGGTTCGACTTGATTTTTATCTACCTTTTATCCGTCGTTTTGCTCTTTTATACCTGCTTACCCTTGCAATACACAACCGAATGTATCGCAAACCTTTTTAAAATCGAGCGCAAAACGTGGATCAGCGCCGTTTTACACCTGCTCTTGTTTATCGGCGTTTTGTTTTTAAACAAATATTACGACGCTATTTATCAATCCATCAGCGGAAATTTGTTTTGGGTTTTTATATTCATCGCGGACATGGTACCACCATTTTTAATTTTTTTACCAAAAAATCGGGGTTTTGACAAACCACGTAAAAAGGAGCAAAACTATGCATAACACCCACGCGCGCAATACCGTTCGGTATTATATTTTAATCCTTCTCGTACTTTCGTTTTTATTCTTTTCGGGGGATTTCGGCTTGTTAGACGTACAAAAAACAGCCCTTATCCTTGCCGTCGGCATAGACAAGGAAGAAGACGAGTTTATCATCACTTCGCAAATCGCCCTGCCGCAGGATTCCAAACAAGGCAAATCCACACAAACCGTCCAGCTCGTCAGCCACGGCAAAACGGTCGCCGACGCCTTTGAAGAAATCAACGCAAAAACAGGCTGGTATCCTAAGCTCGTCTTTTGCAACCTTATCGTTTTAGGCGAAAGCGCCGTAACGGAAGACGTATTCGGCTCGCTTGACTATTTCATTCGCGACGAGTATTTTTCCGATAACTGCCAAATCGCAACCTGCGACGGCTACGCAAAAGACCTGCTCAACGTTTCCGCGTTGGTCGACCCGTCCAGCAGCACCGCCATCGGCAAAGTCCTTTCCGCGCACGCCGAACGGCTTGGTACGGTGTTGCCCACCACCCTGCACGACTTCGCCATCGGCTATTACGGGGACGCGCAATGCGCCTTTGCGCCCATCGTCACCACTCAGCCCCAGCAAGAACCCACCGCAAACGGTGAAAAGGATTCGGGCAACCAAAGCGGTCAAGGCGGACAGGGCGGCCAAGACGGAGCAAGCGAGCAGGGCGGTCAAAGCGGTCAAAACGGACAAAGCGGCTTGGCGCAACAGGAAAAACCCGTGTTCAGCGCCCGCGAAACGGCTTTGTTTTTGCGCGGAAAACGAGTCGCCACGCTCACCGCAGAAGAAACCTTTGCTTTCAACGTCGTCATCGCTTCCTTAAAGCTCGCCCCGCTCACGGTCGAAAAAGACAGCGCCGCCTGCACCTTGACGATAAAACACAACGACCCCAAGCTTTCCTTGCGCGTTTCCCAGGACGGCAAAGCCACCCTTTTGGTCAAGGTCACGCTGACGGCGGGGATTTTGGACTATTCGCAATCCCTGCCGCTTGACAAAATCGCCGACGCAGGGGACGTGCCCGACGGCATCTTTTTCGCCGCGGAAAAGAAATTAGCCGCGGATATACACTCCGTTTTCGACAAAGCGAAAGCCAGCGGCTGCGACTTGTTTGGTATTCAAGACCTACTTTTAAAACACAAACCGCGAAGCTTGCAAAAATACCAAAACACCATTTTACAAAACACCGCCGCCGACGTCAAAATCCATTTCCGCAACCTGCGCTAAGCTTTCCATTTTGCCTTTCTTTCTCTATGTGGAAAACGGAAATTTATCCACATAGCTTTTTGTGAAAATGAAAAAATTATGCAATATTTTGTCAAATTATGCATATATCCACTTGGCAAAACCCCGCAAAATTTCTATTTTGTGGATAAATAAGGGTTGTCCACCCGTCGATTTCACAAATTGTGGATAACTATCACAAATCCTTTGTGGATAAAAAAGCATTTTCACGGATTTCAGGGATTAATCGGGCAAAAAGGGGGCTTTTTCTGTGGATAACTATACCAAAACAAGCTTTTTCAAATCCTTTCAAAACCCTTGTTTTGGTGGAAAACTTTTCTTTCGGGTGTATAATTTGCTCTTTATGCACGCTTTTTTGAATAAAATCGGGGCATTTATCCACAAACAAACGTTCTTTTGTTGTTTTATCACAAAACTTATCCACAGTTATCCACACCAAGCCAAATATTTCCGTATGCATAAAAAGAAAAACCGCGGCTTTGCACGCCGCGATTTTTTATGCCGAAAACCTTTTAAAATTCCGTTTTTATAACATCAAACCGAAACATTTGATAATCAAATTTTGTTCGTATAACCAAGATAAGAAAATGGCGTCGGACAAATAACCTTCAATCGTAGCCGACGGCATTAAGGTTACGATACCCAAAATCGCGTAGATAATCAGCAAAGCCTGAAACACGCCCACGCACGCGCCCAAAACAGCGTTCAAAGTACCCAAAATAGGCAACGATTTGATGACTGCGGACAGAATTTTTTTGATTAGGAACAAAAGAATAAAGCTGATTGCAAACACAATCGCGCCCGCAATCAAAAGGGATAAAAGCCTTGCGCAAACTTCGCCCAACACCATCGCAAGCGTCGTGTTTTCGGGCAAGCCTTCGCCCGCGCCAAACCATTTTGTCGCCAAGCTTACCAACACGCCGGGTAAATCCTGCTCTTTTAACGCATTTTCCAAGCCGTCCGCCGAAATCACGACGGAAAAACCTTCCGATTCGCTAAACGATTGCGTAAACGAAGCCGTCAAGGATTCCTGTACGCCGAACAAACCGCCCGTCATATTCAACGTCGCTTTCGCAAGAGAAAACGCCAAAATCAAAGAAATCGTCACCGTAACAAAGCCAAAAAAGCACTCGATAAAACCTTTTCGCATACATACGATAACGTAGCCTATAATAAAAAGTATCGCGATGGCGTCCAGGATATAATGCGACCATTGCACCGCGCATACGTTTTGTAAAACCCAAGAAAACATACGACTTTTCACCTTTCTTCACTTTTTATTGTAGTAAAATTATAACACATTTTTTCCCTTTTTTCAATAGCTAATACCATTCTTTTTCTCTTTTTTCTTTCCAAAAAAAGGTTTATTTTCTCTCTTTTTGTCAATACTTTGAAAACCACCAAACAAAGGAGCGAACAATGGAATATTCCTTTCATATATATAATAAGCTCGCCGCCGACGGCGTTACTATGTCCGCAGAAAAACTCTTACGCGAAGCTTTTCAACGGAAAAAAGACAAAATGACGGGGGCAGGTACGCGTTCAAACGAAAAAAATAGTGATTTTACACCCCAAGCAACCGCAAAAAACGAAGCCCCGCCCCCCGTCGTCGTTTGCGTGGGGAGCGACCTTGCCATCGGGGATAGCTTAGGCCCTATTTGCGGCTCTCTTTTAAAATACAAAACACAGGGGGTCCAATGCTTTTTGTACGGCACGCTCGCCGCCCCCGTCACCGCAAAAGAAATTAAATATATGCGCTCCTTTTTAAAAAAGACCCACCCAAATAGCCCGATTTTGGCAATCGACGCGGCGGTGGGGGAGAAAGGGGACATCGGCGTTATCCGCGTCACCGACTCCCCCTTGTTTCCAGGCGCAGGCGCAAATAAGCAGCTCGGCAGTCTTGGCGACGTGTCTATTTTGGGTATCGTAGCCGAAAAATCGGTAACAAACTACGGCATTTTAAACACTACCCGATTGAATTTGGTGTATACCATGTCCGAGATTATTTCCGAAGGGGTGTCCGCTTTGCTTTGGGAGCAGGCAGGAAAATCCACTTACTTGCAAAATGCGTAAACTTTATAAAAAACGATTGACAAACCCCACGCCTTGGTCTTATAATAGAAAAACAAAGGAAGGTTTTCGGTAGAACACTTCCTTACAATAAAAAAACCGAGGACACATAAATGAAAACATCCATCACCAAGCGTCTTTGCCGCGCAGGTATTATCGCCGCGCTGTACACGACGTTGACGTACGTTTTTGCGCCCTTTGCCTTCGGACCTTTTCAAATCCGTCCCGCAGAGGCGCTTTGTCTTTTAGCTCTTATCTACCCCGAAGCCATACCCGCGCTTGCCGTTGGCTGCGCGCTGTCAAACTTGGCTTCACCCTACGCCTTTTACGATATAACGTTCGGATCGCTCACAACCCTGCTTTCCGCGTTCATCACGTACCTGGTAGGGGCAAAATTAAAAAATAAGCCTTTAAAAATCTTCGTCGGCGGACTTTTTCCCGTCCTTTTAAACGCCTTTTTGATTCCGTTCGTCATCGTATTTTTATGCGACGGCGGTGGGGATTCCGTATGGGTGGCATACTTCACCTTTGTCGGCTCTATCTTCCTTACGCAAAGCGTTTGGGTGTACGGGCTCGGCGCGCCGTTATACGTTACGATTGCGCGTTTAAAGAAAAAAGGCGTCCGTTTTTTAGCGGATTGACCGCTTTTTCCCGATATTTTTAGCAAAAAATACCTTTTTCGCCAAAAAAATTTTCAAAAAAGTATTGCATTTTGGCTTTGCGTGTAGTATAATACATCTCCAAACAAAACTAAACAAACAACTTTCCGTAGTTTCTGTATCAAATACGGCAAAGTTGTTTTTTAATATAGGAGTAAATTATGAAGAGAAGATTTAAATTATCCACAGCGCTCGACATTGACGACGTTTTGATGGAATGTACGGCGTACGCAGTCAAGCTCGCCAACGAAAAATACAAATTTGACCCGCCCCTTTCCATTTACGAAATCAAACAATGGGGCAAGCAGGGCACTCGCTCGGACGTGATACACGAATTTTTTTCCGACCCCGATTTCTATCGCACCCAACCCGTGATGGAAGGCGCAAAAGAATTCGTCCGCGAGCTTTCCAAACGCACGGAAGTATTCGTTTCCACGGCTATCCCGCCCGAGTTTATGGGCATTCGCGCTAAGCGTATCTTGGAAGAATTCCCCGAAATCCCCGCCGATCACATTTACATGGGCGCGCGCAAGGATAAAATCAAGGTGGACATTCTTTTCGACGACGGTATGCACAACGTAATGCGTTCCAGCGCGCAGTACCCCATTTTACGTCGTTGGCCTTGGAACCAAGCGGCTACGGGCGTGCTCGCCGTCAACACCTACGACGAATTTTTAAAGATGGTGGAAGTGATAGCCGACAGCTATTCGATAAAGCAAGACGCGGAGATTTTAAGCGAACCGAGCGCCGTCGTTTTCGTCGGACCTTCGGGCAGCGGGAAATCCAAGATCGCTACGCAAATTTTATCCAAGACGGATAAGTTTGAAAAACTCGTCAGCTACACCACCAAAGACCCCACCGCCGTCACACCCAACGCTTGGTACAACTACGTTTCGGAAGAAACCTTTATCCAAATGAAAGAAAGCGGAGAGCTGTTTCAATCGACCATGTACGCAGGGCAGGGGTACGGCTCGAAAAAATCGGACGTAGAAAAAATTCTATCTTCCGGAAAACACGTGTTGGCTACTATGGATATTTGCGGCGCGATGTCGCTCAAAACCAACTTCAAAAACGTTATCACCATTTATATCAAGCGTGATAAAAAGGGCTTGCTTGGCAACATTTTGCGCAAAAACTCGTCCATCGAAGACAAAGTAAACCGCATCATCGCCATCGAATCGGAAGCGCAAACGGCGGCGATTTGCGATTACGTAGTCGAATTTGACAACTACGCAGACGCCATCGCGCAGGTCAACGAAATTTTAAAAATCAAATAAAGCAAAAAACGACCCGTTTTTCGGGTCGTTTCGTTTTTATTTCTTGTTTCATCGCGTACATGGTACGACTATTTTCCTTTTCTGCAATAAAAAGCTCCGTTTGTACGGAGCTTTTTTCTCATTGTTTACGCGTTGGGATAAACGCTTGCTTTTTTCTTGTCTTTGCCCATTCTTTCATAACGAACAACGCCGTCAACAAGAGCAAACAACGTATCGTCTTTGCCGATGCTTACGTTCGTGCCGGGATGAATTTTCGTACCTCTTTGGCGAACGAGAATGTTGCCAGCGAGAACAGCTTGACCATCGCTACGCTTTACGCCAAGTCTTTTCGCTTCGCTGTCTCTACCGTTGTGGGAAGAGCCGGTACCTTTTTTATGAGCGAATAAACTGATAAAAATCATCTTTATTTCTCCTTAAATTCAAATTTTCCTGTCCTTTTTATCAGGACGAAGTGCAGCATAAGTAATTAGAGTTCGATCTTTTCAACTTTTACTGCGGTGAAGGGC
The DNA here is from genome assembly GCA_045128055.1 of Candidatus Scatosoma sp. Taxonomy (GTDB): domain Bacteria; phylum Bacillota; class Clostridia; order Christensenellales; family Borkfalkiaceae; genus Scatosoma. The sequence continues at coordinate 44,832 of JBGVRC010000120.1, forward strand.
TGTCTGTGACCCTGCTTCTTACGTTCGTTTTTCTTAGCTTTGTACTTGAAGACGATGATTTTCTTCGCCTTGTCTTGCTTAACGACCGTAGCGGTAACTTTTGCGGATTCAACTTCCGCGCCCGTCTTGATACCGTTTTCGTCAGCAACCATCAATACTTTGAAGGATACGGTTTCGCCTTCCGCTGCTGCGAGCTTTTCAACTCTTACAACGTCGCCTTCCGCTACTTTGTATTGCTTGTTGCCGTTATCGATGATAGCGTACATAAAAAGTTTTTACCTCCTCTTTCCAGTCTCGAAGAATATCCAAGGCGCAGCATTTTATAAAAAATTGCTGACTTAAAAAAGCCCGTTTCTATCGGCTCGACTATCACTATACCATATTTTTTTCGCTTCCGTCAAGCATTTTTGCTTTATTTTGCGTATTTTTTTACTTTTTTTCAGCATACTAAACGAAAAGGAGAGATTTATGGAAAACAAAGCAATCAAAAAAACGGAAGAAGCCCTTGCGGAAATTTATCGCAACGCCCAACTCGCGCTCGTGTCCATTTCTGACATTTTGCCCGCTGTGGAAGACGAAACGATTAAAAACGAGCTGCATTCTCAACACGAAGAATACGAACGCTTTTCGGCAAAAGCCGCCGTTCTTGCCCGCGATATGGGCTTGGAATTAAAAGAACCCAACCCTATGAAAAAGGCTATGATGTGGGGTTCTATCAAAATGAACACGTTGACGGACAACTCCCGCTCGCACATCGCGGAAATGATGGTGCAGGGCACGGTTATGGGCATCACCGCTCTCCGCGCGACGGCAGGGGACGTACCCGCCGACGGCAATCAGGAAATCATTTCCCTTTTAAACGAGATGATCCACAAGGAAGAACAGTTTGAAAAAACGTGGAAAAACTACCTTTAATATCTTTTCAATGCATCATAAGACCCGCCGCAAGGCGGGTTTTTTGTCTTGTACCCATATTATTATTTCAACGCGTACCTGCCCCCGTCGTTTTTCATTTAACCCGTACCTGGTATGCCCGTTTTACCAAACAAAGCTTTTCAAGCGGGGAATATTTTTATATATTCCCCAAGAAAATATCCCCCGTTCCTTTACTTTTTTAAAAATTTGTGTTATAATGGAAAATGCGAGAGAATACGGGGTTTTCTCCACAACAACGAAACGGGGAGAAAACCAACCATTTTTTGCCCATTCTCCCGTGATAGCAAAAATAAAAATTTAAGAGATTATTCTATAATCTCTTAAAAGTATAAAAAACACTTATATTTTATCGGGATTTTTACCCCGAAAAAGGATACTATGCAAACGCTTTTTCAGTCTTTAAAGGCATACCGCCTTATCAAAACCGAATATGCGGAAAACAAGCTTTCGCACGCGTATATGCTCTTGTTCGACGATACGCGCAATCTTCGTTTCGCTTTAAAAACGTTTGCAAAAATTTTCTTTTGCGAAGACGAATTTTCCCCCGATTTCGCCCGTATTTCTTCCCTTATCGACGACGAAGCTTTTTCCGATTGTTTGCTTTTCCCTGCCGAAAAGGACAAAAAGATTAAGGTGGAAGACGCGGAAAAAATCGTAGAAGAAAGCCTTTTAACCCCCGTCGAAGGGGATAAAAAGCTGTTTGTCATCGGCGACTTTGCCGAAGCTAACGTACAAACACAAAACAAGCTTTTAAAGCTCTTGGAAGAACCGCCCAAAGGCGTGTATTTCCTTTTGGGCGCAACTTCTCCCCACTCCGTCCTTACCACCGTCTTATCCCGCGTAAAAACGCTGGAAATAAACGGGTTTGAAACAAATTTACTCACCCAGGCGTTGGCGCGGATTTACGGCGATAAATACGAAAAAACCGCCCTTTCCTTGTGCGCGGCGGCAGCGGACGGAAGCCTTGGCAAAGCGCAAAATATGCTGGAAGGCGGGTATTACAAAAACCTTTTGGAAGACGCAAAAGAGCTGTGTCTTTGCGAGAATTACCGCTTGCCGAGCGTAGTGAAAACGGTTGGCGAAACCAAACGCCAAAAAGAATTTTTATCCGTTTTACGGCTGATTTTCAGGGACGCTTTGGTGTTGAAAGCCCAAGGCAAAGCGGGCGAGAAAAATCTTCTTTTGCAAGCGGAAAAATCCGCTTTGTACGAAGTGGCGGAAAAATACTCCGCCCACGCGCTCTTGTTTGCGCAAGAAGCCCTTTCCGCAGCGGAAAAACAAATCTTCACAAACGCGAATTTCGCGCAATGTATAGAAATTTGCGCGGCAAAAATCCGAAAAGAAAACAAATAAGCAGCGGTTATGTCTGCATAAGGAATATTTATGATAAAAGTAGTTGGTATTAAATTTAAAAACGGCGGGAAGCTGTATTACTTTTCGCCCAAAGCAGGGGACGTGTACGAACGGAATATGCCCGTCGTTGTGGAAACTTCGCGCGGTTTGGAATACGCTTGGGTGGCGTATCCCGAAAAAATCGTTTCCGACGACGAAGTGGTACAACCCTTAAAGCCCGTCATTCGTATCGCCACGCAAAAGGACAAAGAATATTACGCCGCTTGCGAAGCAAAACGCCCGCAAGCTATGCAAATTTGCAGGGAAAAAATAGCGGCGCGGGGCTTGGAAATGAAGCTTGTTGACTGCGAATACGCTTTTGACGGCAGTAAGATTTCTTTCTTTTTCACGTCCGACAATCGCGTGGATTTCAGAGAGCTTGTCAAAGATTTGGCTTCCACTTTCCATTCCCGTATCGAGCTTCGCCAAGTGGGTACGCGCGACGAAACCAAGTATTTGGGCGGGCTTGCGCCCTGCGGCAGAATTTGTTGCTGCGCGGGGAATATGCCCGAATTTAAAAAGGTGAGCGTGAAGATGGCGAAAACGCAGGGTCTTTCCTTGAACCCCGGTAAAATCAGCGGGCTTTGCGGTAGGTTGATGTGCTGTTTGAGCTATGAAAACGATTACTATGCCGAAGCCAGCAAGAAAATGCCGAAAATCGGCTCGGAAGTCAGCACGCTGGAAGGCAAGGGCATCGTCGTGTCCGTCAATATGCTGAAAATGCAGGTAAAAGTGAAGATTGACGATAGAAACGGCGACTGGATTTATAAGGATTTCGACGTGGAAGACGTACGCTTTAAAAAGCCTATCAACAGCGACAAAGCGGACGATGACGACAAAGATGATGAATAATAACTAAATTTGCCCTTGCGGGCAAGTGAAGTTTACTTTGTAAGTGAAGTTATCCTTTGGATAGTGAAGTTTTGCCTTTGGCAAAGTAAAAAATAATTTCCATAACTTGCGCACAGCGCAAACTTCACTTGTTTATAAACAAACTTCACTGCGTAGCAACTTCACTTTCGCGACAGCGAAAACTTCACCCTTAACAAGCCACCAGGTATGCGATGAAATAGAAAAAACAGCCTTTTTAGGGCTGTTTTTTGTTTTGATCAATTATTGCCAATAAAACGGAATAAACGTCTCTATTACATTTTTCAATAGGGCTATTGTATTCATATGTAGGCTCAATAATATCGGATAAATAAATTATAACTCCGTCCACATGATGATTTGTTATTGTTTCACTGTTGGCTGTTTCCGTTGCCGTTGCTGCGCCGATAATTGCACCCGCTTCCCCAGCTATAAGCCCACCTAAAAAAGCTCTTCCTATTGCTTTATTTTTATTTGTATCGGTTTTTGTATGATGGGAAGTGGAAATTTTTAATTCCGCTTTTATAATTTTTTCAAAAGTAATAACTTTTTTTCCAAAGATTAAAAACTTATTTTTCTCATCTATAGCAACAATCCAATTTCTTTTTATATCCACCAATTCTTCGCTCTCATCATAAAAACCTATTATTTTAGATATTTTATAATTTTGATTTAACCAATTAAAATACGCTTCTTTTACTTTTTCTATCCTTTCCTTTTCTTTCTTCCTTTCTTCTTCTTTTTTCATTTTTGCTTTTTCTTCGCTTTCTTTTTCAAGCTTTAACATTTTAATAATAAAAATAATCATAGCTATACCAAAAAGTATAACACCTATAATAGAAAGCTCTGTCATATTTACAAACATACTGGCACAAATAAATACTAATGCCAATATTATAAAAAAAATAAAAAGTTTCATAAAAGCTCCTAAAAATAAAAAAGTACGCCAACCGAAGCTGACGTACAAAAACACAGACTCCGATTGTCGCTCAACAAACTTTACGTGAAATGGGTAAAACACTTACATAAAAAGAATCTGTATTTTATCAAATTCAATATGTAAGTGCGCAAAAAAGAGCTATTTTTACAAAAAAATAAACCCAAATTCACCTATTAAGTTTGTTGAGCATTATTAGTATAACACATATTCATTTTTTTATCAAGTATATTTATAAAAAAAGAAAAACTCCGATTTTGTCGGAGTTTTTTGTTATAATATAGGATTCTTTCGTTCCTTGCCTTGTCCGCGGGGATATTTCGGGGGAGTGGGGCTCGTCTTTTTCACCACCGCCAACACCCGTTCGCCGTAGTTTTCCGGCAATTCGTATGCATACGCCTTTTCCAGCTTACCGCCCAAAACCTTATACGCCGTTTTCGCTTCGTCGATTTCCGTTTTGTCGCCGCTCTTGTACGCGATAAAGCTTCCGCCGACCTTGACAAAGGGCATACAGTATTCGCAAAGGGTGTTCATTCTCGCCACCGCGCGCGCCGTTACGCAATCGTATTTTTCCCGAAAATTTTTATCCCGCGCCGCGTCTTCCGCGCGAATGTTATAAATATGCACGTTTTGCATATTCAACTTATCCACAACCACTTTCAAAAACTCGCATTTTTTCCCCACGCTTTCAAAAAGATCAAAGGATAAATCGTCGCGTAAAATTTTTAAGACCATCGACGGAAAACCCGCGCCCGAGCCGATTTCCGCCACTTTCGCGTTGGTTTTAAACAAATCCATACCCGCCGCGCTGTCTAAAAAATGCTTGTACGTGACGTCTTTTTCTTCCAAAATCGCCGTCAGATTGTATTTTTGATTGTATTCCAAGAGAAAAGCACGAAAAATTTCCAACTTTTCCCGCTTTTCTCCTAAAATCTCTTGTTCGTAAATCGCGTAAATATCTCTCATTTCCATAGCTCCTTTATTATACCACCTTTTTTATCAAATAGCAATCCTTTTTTTATACTTTTCCCCAGCTTTCCACAGCGGTGTAGATAGTTTTATCCACAATGTTTATAACTGCTGTGGATTACTCAATTTTTGTATAATTATACATTTTATTTTTGTATTTTTTCCGATGAATTTTATATTTTTTCACTTTTTTATACACTTTTCCACAAAATTTCCACTTTTTTATCCACCTAAAAAATAGGGGTTGTCCACCGCTTGAAAAATCGCGCAAACCCTTTATATTCCAAGGAAAAATTTGGCTTTTTTAGGGGTTGTCCACATATCCCCACGCCCTACTACTAATACTTCTACTTTTTATTTATATAAAATATAATCAATCGACAAAAACGGACGGCTGAACAAAGAGCAAAGCTTGGAAAAATTTTTTAAATTTTCGACAAAAAAGATGACAGTAGTCCGTTGACAAAAACAAAAGCTGTGTTATAATATAACACGAAAGAAAAAACAAGGAGAAAAATGCGCTGTGGAACAGCTTTGTTTCGATACGATAAACGATAAAAAGCCCGCAAAAAGCTGCGTCTTTACCGGGCATAGAATATTAGACGACGATTTTTCTCCGCGCGCCTTAAAAAAAGAGATAAAAAACGCCGTTTTGCAAGGGGTGGAAGTCTTTTACAACGGTATGGCGATGGGGTTTGATTTGGCTGCCGCCGAAGCCGTTTTATCCCTGCGAAAAAAATTTCCGCAAATCAGGCTTGCTGCTTGCGTACCCTGCTACGGTCAGGAAAAAAACTTTTCCGATAAGGATAAAAAACGGTACGTAAATATTTTAAAAAAAGCGGATGAGAAGGTGGTTTTGTCCGAATATTATTATAAGGGTTGTATGCACGTTCGGGATAAATATATGGTGGATTTAGGGGATATGATGATTTGCTATTGCAAAAAAGAAACGGGGGGCGCGGCGTTTACCTTGCGGTATTTCCAAAAGAAAAAGCCCACGGCGAAAATAGTTTTTATTTAGGGAAAAATACCCGAAAATCAAGGCTTTTTTACTTGCTAAAAACTATGTTTTTATGGTATAATTTAAAGGATAAAAATAAACGAGCTTTTTAAGCTTTTCGGAGAAGAAGAAAATGAAATTTGTATGTGACGGAATGGTTCTTTCGGACGCGGCGTTTACCGTATGCAAGGCTTGCGCGGTAAAAACCATCACCCCTGTTTTGGAATGTATCAAGCTCAAAGCGGAAAACGACGGGTTGACCTTGACTGCGTACGACGGCGAAATTTCCATTAAAAAGAAAATCAACGCGGAAATTATGGAAGAAGGCGAAGTTTGCGTAAACGGCAAAACGTTTGCCGATTTCGTGGGGAAAATTTCTTCCTTTGAAGTCGTTATTCATACCGAAGAAAACGGTATGTTTATTAAATATGGCGACAGCGAATCCCGTATGCAAATTCTTCCCGCGGACGATTTTCCTCGTATCAATAAATCGTTGGACGGCAAGGAGTATTTCGAAATCAAGGAAAGAGATTTAAAAAACTTGATTGCAAAAATCGTATTTTGTTGCGCTACGGACGAAAGCAGACCTATTTTGAAAGGCACTTTGTTGGAAGCGAAAAACGGAGCTTTGGAATGTACCGCTCTCGACGGGTTTAGAATGGCGTACGGCGCTTGCGAAACGCAGGAAACGAGCGCGGATATGAAAATCGTTTGCCCGGCAAGAACGCTTTTGGAAATTTCCCGTATGCTCGGCGATGAAGAAAATATCAAGGTTTACGCGGACAAAAATTCCCTTTCCGTTACGGTAAAGGACACCGTTATCACGTCCCGTTTGTACGCAGGCGAATTTGTAAAAAGAGAAAATATCTATCCCATCGATTTCACCACCTACGTATCGGTGAACAGAGCGGAGCTTATCGACAGCGTAGAACGCGCTTCCGTTTTGATCCGCGGGGATAAAAACAACCTTATTACCTTTGATATCAAAAACGGTAAAATCGTATTGACGGCAAATTCGGACATGGGTAAAGTAGAAGAAAGCGTAGCGGCGAATTTGGACGGTAAGGAACTGAAAATCGCTATGAACGGCAAGTATTTGTTGGACGCGGTGAAGGCTTTGGAAGAAGACGAAGTGTTGCTTTCCTTCAATACGTCCGTATCCCCTTTCACGCTGGAAAACGCTGCGGAAAAGAAATGCAAATACTTAATTCTCCCCGTACGTACGGGCGCAGGTCAGTAAAAATTTATAAAAAACAGCGAAAAAGCGGAAAAAACCCGTTGAAAAACCGCAAAGAAAGGAAAAAAGACTTAAAAATTGCTTGACGGAGTTTGTTTGTTTGCGGTATAATGGTGAAGTTATCGTGGGGTGAACCGCGATAAAACCAAAAATTAAGAAAAGATAAAAAACCATATTAGGAGAAAAATTATGAAAAGAACCTATCAACCCAAAAAGAGACAGAGAAGCAAAGTACACGGTTTCCGTAAGAGAATGGCTACGACCGCAGGCAGAAAGGTTTTGAAAAGACGTAGAGCAAAGGGCAGAAAGAGATTGACCCACTAATTCTCAATTTCAAACGTTTTCTTAACTTATAAATGATAATATAAAAAATCAATTCCTTTCCTTTTTTTAAAGGGGAGGATTTGCCATTTTTATACACGGAAGTATTTTGGTAGACAAAACGCTCGTTTCAAGGAAGAATGAAATATTTACGATTAAAAAAACAAGCGGATTTCGAACGGCTTTTTCATAAGGGAAAGCGCGCGTTTTCCCCTTCTTTGACTCTTATTTATCGCCCGTCGGATAGTATGCGAATGGGGATTTCGATTGGTAAAAGACACGGGAAAAGCGTCAAAAGAAACCGTATCAAAAGGCTGATTAGAGAAGCTTTTGCAAAAACGCAAGGAGAAATGAAAGGCACGTATTCTATCGTCATCATTCCCAAAGTGAACGAAACGTACGAGTACGCGACTTTTGTACGCCACTTACAATGCATGATCAAGAAAGAAAAGCTTTAAATTTAGACTTTCTTTCGCTGTGCAGAGCGAACAGAAAATATCTACGCAGAACGGTGTTTAAGCCGTACGTAGAGATGTTTTGTTTGCGCGCGATCCGTTTTTATCAAAAGTATCTTTCCCAAGGCAAGGGCGTTTGCCGATATACCCCTACCTGCTCGCAGTATACTTTGGAGAGTATCCATAACAACGGCGTGATTTTGGGTATTTTGTTGGGGTGTTGGCGAATTATGCGCTGTAATCCCTTATCCAAGGGTGGGTTTAATCCCGCGCCCTTTCCTTATCACAAGAAAAAATGGCTGCTTTGATACGTTTTGTAAGATAAAAAAACGGGTATAAGCAATGTAAATAAGATTGCGGCTTTTCGCCGTATTAGTAAGGAAAATTATGAATTTTTTTAACTTGTTAGCAAACGTGCAGTTCTTTAACGAATTGCATACAATAGAGCTCGACTTCATCGGCAGATTTATCAAATGGCTGGTGGCGATTACGGGCAGCGTTGGCGTTGCTATTATTTTATTTTCGCTTGCTTTGAAGCTGGTAACTTTGCCCTTTGACGTATATCAAAGGGTTTCCATGCGCAAGCAAAATTTGAAAATGAAGCAAAACCAAGAAAGAATGGAAAAACTGCAAAAGCAGTATGCCAACGACAAAGCGACCTACAATCAAAAGGTTACGGAAATGTATAAGGAAAGCGGAATTTCGATGTTCTCTTCCTGTCTTCCCATGATTTTGTCGATGGTAATTTTCTTTATCGCAATCGGCGCGTTTAACTCTTTCGCGGCGTATTCCAACGTGAAAAATTATAACACGCTCGTCACTTCGTACAACGAAAAAATCGAAGACTTTGCTTTGGATTTAAATGATAAAGACGCAAACGGCGCGTACGTTTTAAAAGAAAACAACGTATCCTATCGTATCAGCGACGATAAGCTTTCCGTTATTTACACCGTCAAAGGGGACAGAGAAAACGATTATTTGTATTTCGACGCGTACTATACCTTGGCGGAAGGCGAAACGGCGGACAGCTTTGTTTATGATTTTGAAAAAGCAAAAGAGCATATCGCCAACACGGGTACGACGATTTTCTACGTGAACGAAGAAAAAATAGACGATAGTATGCTTGCGCAAATGCAAACGATTGCCGAAGCTTTGAAGCGTGAAGCGGAAGAAGAAGGCAAGACCTTGACGGACGCGGAAGCTTTGGAAAAAGCAAAGGCGAACTATTTTGAAAGCCAAGCGCAGGACGCGGTTCTTGAAACCTATAAAACGGATTTGAAGAGCGAAACCAAATTCCTTTGGATTAAGAATATTTGGGTTACGGACGCAAGCTATAAGCACCCCGTATTGAAATATTCCGACTTTGCAAATGAAATTGTAGAAAGAAAATCCTGCTCCTGTTCGCAGGATACGAGCGTACGTAAAATTTCCGCGTACACGGAAGATGGGTATGAGCTTGTAACGGCGAAAATGGGCGCGCAAAAGAGCGAAGCGAACGGGTACTTTATCCTTATCGCCCTTTCTATCGGTACGATTTTGTTGCAACAGTTCTTGTCTATGCGTTCGCAAAAGGAACAACAAAAATATTCGTCGGTAGACGGTCAAGGCGCGGGCAATCAAAAAATGATGCTCGTTATGATGACGGGTATGTTTGCGATTTTCTCGTTTATGTATTCGTCGGCGTTCTCTACCTATCTTATCGTCAGCAACGTATTCTCGATGGCGTCCATGTTCGTCATCAATAAAATTGTAGACTCGAAGGACAAGAAAAAGCAAGAAGCGATCGTCATTGAAAGAAGCCAAAGCTATAACGCGAAGAGAATCGAAGCGGCGAAGGAAGCGGGCAAGAAAGCTGCGCAAGAAAAGCGCGGCATCGTGGACGATAAATCCAAGAAGAAAAAATAATAGAGAGATATGATTTTCCCAAAGTTAGGGAGCAAGGAGATTTAAAAATGAACTACACGGAATTTACGGGTAAGACGGTTGACGACGCCGTCGAAAAAGGGCTGAAAGAGCTTGGTATCAGCAGAGAAAACGCGGATATCAGAGTGTTGGAAGAAGGCAAGAAAAAGTTGTTCGGTTCGGTGAAGGCTCGCGTGGAAATCGCTGTAAAATGCGAAGAAAAAGCGGAAAAATGCTGCTGTGATAAAGCGGCAAAGACGGAAAACAGCGCAAAGGACGGCGCTACGGACGGCGAAAGAACGGTGGAATTTTTGGAAGGCTTGTTTGAGCTGTTGAATATCACCGCTTGTACGGAGCTTGTTTCGGAAGGTGAAAAGGTGGAAATCAACGTTACGGCGGCGAACACCACTTCTATCATCGGTAAGCACGGCGCTATGTTGGACGCGATTCAAACGCTTGCGGGCGCGGTTGCGAACACGGGCAGGGACGAATATAAGCGCGTGGTTGTGGATTGCGAAAACTATCGCGAAAACCGTGAAGCGACCCTTAACAAATTGTCCGAAAACTTGGCGCAAAAAGCTATTCGCTTGGGCAAGAAAATCAAGCTTGAACCCATGAACCCCTACGAAAGAAGAATTATTCACGCGGCTTTGTCGGAAAGAGAAGGCGTTTCGACGGTAAGCGAAGGCAAAGAACCTAACCGTTATATCGTGATTATTCCCGACAACGTAGGAGATCCTGACGCGCCTGCTATCCCCGCAAGAAACGAACGCGGCGGTAGAAACGGCGGCAGAAATTTCAATCGTGGCGGTAGAAACAACGGCCGCGGCGGGTATAACAGAAACGGTGGTAAGAGCTTTGATAAAAAGCCTTATAACCGTGATAGAAAATCGTCTTCGAGCTCTTCGACGGGCGGTACGACGTTGAAGCCGAATAATGATTTCTTTGGTATTTTCCTTGGAAACAGCAACAAAGACGAATAATAAAAAGAGCCCTTTTCGGGGCTCTTTTTTGCAAGGTAATAAGTAAAAGTGAAAAGTGAAAAAGTGTGGCTGGAATTTAGGAAAAATTGATATTACAAGCCACCAGGTATGCGATGAAATAGAAAAAACAGTCTTTTTTAAGGCTGTTTTTTTAGTTTGTTTTTAAGTTTAATATTTCCATCAAAGCCTGCGCGCCCGTTTGAAAACTCAAAACGTAGAACTCTTTTTCTTCTTCTACATATCTTTTGTTTTTTAAATCGTCAAATCGCAACAAAAGATTTTTTTGCTCGTCCGTCAAGTTTTTTTTAATTCTTCGTTAATTGTAATTTTTTCCTTGCTTACCTTTGTTTCGTTATTATTTATCGGTTTTTCTATGGCTTCATAAAACAACTTTTCTATAATCGACTGCATAAAACACCTTTTTTATTTTATTGGCTCTGTCACATCAACCATTTTCCGTGACACAGCCATTTTTATTATAATAGCAATATATTGCTATGTCAAGCGTTTAATAGCAAAATTTTGCTATAATATAATAAAATTAAAAAGGAAGTATAGAAATGTACGGAAATAATATAAAAACGGCAAGATTAAACGCGGGGTTGACGCAAAAAGAAGTATCTGCAAAAACGGGAATCCCACAAAATACGATTTCTTGGATAGAGTTAGACAAAGGATTAGCCAACATAGAACAATGCAGATTGTTGGCGGAGTGTTACAATATTACGATAAACGAATTGATAGGAATAGAACCTAAAAAAGAATGGAAATAAAAGAAAAACAGCCTTTTTTAAGGCTGTTTTTGCAAGATGATCTTGCAGTCAATCTTACGGCAAGATGATCTTGCAGCCAGACTTACGTCTTGCAAACGTTCTTTAAGTTTATAAACGACTGTATAAATTTCGTACTTTCTATAAGAATAAAAATTAAAGCACAGGATTTCCTGTGCTTTTTACGTTATGTATTCGTTAAGCTGTTTAGTCAGTAACTTCTTCCGTTGAAGTAATCGGCGTTTTCTTGAAAAGACAAGGCATTACGATGCACGTGCAAACTAAGTATCCTATAAGACAAATATATGCCAAAATACCGCACGTATCAATCAATCCAAACCAGAATTTTAAAGCCTTTCCGTTTTTAGCAATAGCCTTGAAGATGGAAATGAAAATCCAGAAAACGATGGGCGCAAATTCGAAAATAAGCGTAGGAATAAAGAAATTCTTTGCCGTTTTTTCTTCGGGGGATAATTTCCAAGTCGTTTCTTCTTCAAACGTAGCCGTGTTTATCCAAGGTTGGAATTTGATGCCGCCAAACGTGCTGATATAGAACGTGATTTGCAGGTTGAACCATTGGAAATAGAAGAAGAAGCTGAAAAATGCAATCAGTATTCTTAAAAAGAAGATAAAGGACGTCGTGCAGAATAAAACAACGGCTTTCGGAGCAGGGTGCATATCCTTGGTACGTTCTTTTTCCCAAGATTCCAAATACGAACAAGGCGAAAGGAGCGCGTTATAGAAGAACAACGCTACGTAGTAGCCTACAACGCCAAAAAATGCGAACACGTAGAAAGGAATCATGCAAACGATGGCAAAAATCTTTAAAAGAAGGTTTAAGCGTTTGTACTGAATACCCTTTTTCGCTTCTGCCAACAAAGAGCCGATAAGTTTTTGATAATCCATAAAAACACTCCTTAAAACATAAGTGTTTTTATTATATACCACAAAATATATTATGTCAAGGGGTTTACTTTTTTTATTTAAACAAAATTTTTGACTATGAAATACCCCCAAAAAGATATAACCTTTTTGGGGGTAGATGATACACCGATTAGATGCAAGCTTAGCTTGCTTTTTTGTAGACAAGCTTGGGCGTTGCGCCGTTGGTTAAGCAGTCTTTGGTGATGACGACTTCTTCTACGTCCGTTTCCGACGGGATTTTGTACATAACTTCCGTCATTACGTTTTCGATAATCGTTCTAAGCCCGCGCGCGCCCGTTTTTAAGCGGATTGCCGTCTGCGCGATTTCGCGTACCGCGTCGTCTTCCACCGTCAATTTTACGCCGTCAAAGCCCACTAATTTTTGGTATTGCTTGATGATGGCGTTCTTGGGTTCGGTTAAGATTTTTACAAGCGCGTTTTCGTCTAACGGGTCGAGATTGACCACGATGGGAATTCTACCCACGAACTCGGGAATCAGCCCGAATTTGGTCAAATCCTGCGGTTTTACGTCTTCTAAAACGGAGTAGTCCGCTTCGTTTGCGCCCAAACGTACTTTGCCGCCAAAACCCAGCGTCGTGTCGTCCTTTCTTGACGAAACGATTTTATCCAAGCCCACGAATGCGCCGCCGCAAATGAATAAAATATTCGTCGTGTCGATACGCAGACATTCCTGACCGGGGTGTTTTCTGCCGCCCTGCGGGGGTACGCTTGCCGTCGTGCTTTCGATAATCTTTAAAAGCGCCTGCTGTACGCCTTCGCCCGAAACGTCGCGGGTGATGGATACGTTTTCGCTCTTTCTGGCAATCTTGTCGATTTCGTCGATATAGATAATGCCGCGTTGTGCGCGTTCGATGTCGTAATCGGCGTTTTGGATAAGCTTCAATAAAATATTTTCTACGTCTTCGCCAACGTAGCCCGCTTCCGTGAGCGTGGTTGCGTCCGAAGTTGCGAAAGGCACGTTTAAAATTTTAGCAAGCGTCCGCGCGAGCAGGGTTTTGCCGCTGCCCGTAGGACCGAGCAAAAGAACGTTGCTCTTTTCGATTTCTATGCCGTCGTCGTCCGATTTTTTCGTCTTGGCAAGGGCGTTGATACGCTTGTAATGGTTGTAAACCGCTACGGACAAAACGCGTTTCGCTTTGTCCTGGCCGACGATGTAATTATCCAGCTCGGCTTTGATTTCAGCGGGTTTTTTAAGGGGGATTTCTTCTGCGGGAGAAGAATGTTCCGTCATCCATTCGTCCACCATGGATTTGCAAATTTCAACGCATTCGTCGCAAATGCAAACCCCGTCGGGACCGGAAATTAAACGGCGGGTTTCTTCTTTTTCTTTGCCGCAAAAAGAACAATGTTGATGATTATTTGACATAATTAACTCCAAATTTTGATAAAAACGAAGCGGGTTTGCTTATTGACGGCTGGTGAATACTTTGTCAATCAAGCCGTATTCCTGCGCTTCGTCCGCGGACATATAATTGTCGCGGTCGGTATCTTTTTCGATGACGGAAAGCTTTTTGCCCGTGTTTTCCGACAAGATTTTGTTCAGCTTTGCCTTGGTACGCAAAATGTGTTCGGCTTGGATTTTGATATCGCTTGCCTGACCCTGCGCGCCGCCTAAGGGTTGGTGAATCATAATTTCGGAGTTGGGCAAAGCGTAACGCTTGCCTTTCGCGCCGCTGGAAAGCAAGAACGCGCCCATGGACGCCGCCATGCCCACGCAAATGGTGGATACGTCGCACTTGATATAGTTCATCGTGTCGTAAATCGCCATACCCGCCGAAACGCTGCCGCCGGGGGAGTTGATGTACAAGCTGATGTCTTTGGTGGAATCTTTGCCTTCCAAATAAATGAGCTGCGCAACGACGGTGTTTGCAAGCGCGTCGTTGATTTCGCCGCTTAAAAAGATGATTCTGTCGTCCAAAAGACGGGAATATAAATCGTACGTGCGTTCGCCCGAAGACGTGCGTTCTACTACGTAGGGAATTAAAACATTACTGCTCATAATAGTTTCCTTTTTAGTTTGTCAACGCCGCAAAAACAATCTTTTGCGGCGTTGGAATTTCGTTTTGTTTTCGTATTGTTATGGAAATTACGCTTCTTCAACGTACATTTCGTTGTTTGCTTTCAAGAACGAGAAGAGCTTGGTGATTACGATATCGCTGCGGATATAGTCGAATTGACGGGGATCCATATTCTTCTTGTATTCTTCCGTCGTCTTTTCAACGGACGCAGCTTGTTCTGCAACCTTTGCGTCAACTTCTTCTTCCGTAGCTTCCAAGTTTTCTTCCTTGATGATTTGGGAGATGATAAGTTGATTGAGAACGTTCTTCTTCGCTAGTTCGTCGTAGTTCTTTCTGAAATCTGCAACGGAAATCTTCAAGAAGTCGAGATAGTCTTGCAACTTCAAGCCCTGGTACATAAGTTGATATTCGAACTTTTGAACAAGGCCGTCTACTTCTTTTTCAATCATAGCTTGGGGAATTTCCGCTTCCGCGTTCGCTGCGATTGCTTCCAAAATGCTGTTTTCCGTAGCGTCGTTTGCGCGGCGGTCAGCTTGTTGTTGCAATCTTTCCGTAGCCTTTGCTTTGTACGCTTCTACCGTTTCGTTGCCCGTAGCTTCCTTGATAAATTCGTCGGTGAGTTCGGGAAGTTCTTTTGCCTTCAAAGCGTTGAGCTTCACTGCGAATACAGCCGCCTTACCCTTCAAGTTTTCCGCTTGGTAATTTTCGGGGAAGGTTACGTTGATATCTTTGGTTTCGCCGATGTTCATACCGATAACTTGGTCTTCAAAACCGGGGATAAATTGACCGCTGCCAAGCGTCAAATCAAAGCCTTCCGCTTCGCCGCCGTCGAACTTAACGCCGTCAACGCTGCCGCTAAAATCGATGTTTGCGATGTCGCCGTTTGCCGCTGCGCGGTCGGTTACGTCTACTTTACGAGCGTTTCTGTCAAGTACGCGGTCGATTTCAGCCTGCACTTCTTCGTCTTTTACAGTATACGCGAACTGCTTGATTTTCATACCCTTATAGGAAGAAATTTTCACTTCGGGTTTTACGGGAACGATAGCAACGAGGGTTACGCCGTCGTCTTCAAGCTTTTCAACGGATACTTCGGGGTCGCCGACAACCGTGTATTTAGCCGCGTCTTTTTCCAAAACCTTGCCGTAGTTTTCAGCGAAAAGGTTGTTGAGCGCTTCTTCGTAGAATACGCCTTTGCCGTACGCGTTTTCGATTACGTTTTTAGGCGCTTTGCCTTTACGGAAGCCGTTGATGGCAAATTTGTTTCTCAATTTAAGGTATGCGCTTTGTTGCGCTGCCTTCCATTCTTCGCCGTCGAATTTGAGCGTGATTTTTACCGTGCTCTTTTCTGCTGCTTTGCTAGTGTGTTTCATAATTGTCTCCTGCATATATATGATTGTTTTTTATTTTTTGTTTACACTGCCTTATATTCTACCATATTTAAAAAAGAAAATAAAGCGTTTTTTGCTCGTTTTTATTTACAATTTGCATTTTTTGCGGTATAATTAAAGGAAAGACGAGTCGTTTTTTATTTTACCCAAAGGAGAGATATATGCCGCAGGACGCCTTTCATATCAAAAGACTTACCGCCGAGCTGCGGGATTTTCTCGTCGGTGGGAAGATAAACCGCATTTCCCAAGTCAACAAAGACGAGCTTACCCTTATTATATACACCGGAAAAAGCACAATTAAACTCATTTTAAGCGCAAATGCGTCAAATGCTCGCGTTTGTTTGTCTTTAACGGAAAAAGAGCCCGCCCCCGTTGCGCCGAATTTTTGTATGTTGCTTAGAAAACACCTGCAAGGCGCGGAGATTTTGGACGTTCGGCAACACGAGTTCGAGCGTATCATTGAAATCGATTTCCATTGCACCACCGATTTTTCGGAGAGCAAGCGCACCTTGCATTGCGAGCTGATGGGGAAATACTCCAACGTGATTTTGACGGAAAACGGGGTGATTTTGGGCGCGTTGAAAACGACGGCTTTGGAAGACAATTCCCGTCGGATTTTCCTTTCGGGCGCGAAGTATTCCTACCCCCCTGCGCAGGACAAATTAAGCATTTTGGACGGGGCAGGTATGCGTTCACGCTTGGAAAGTCGTTTTTTGGGTTGTATGGAAAGCTTGGATGAAGAAGCCCTTGCGTTCTTTATTTTCGAAAACGTTTCGGGGTTGGCTTTGCCTACGGCAAGAGAAATCGTTTTGCGGGCGAAAAAGCAAGCGGGAAGCCTTGCGTTGACCCTTTCTCCGTCGTCGAAAGCGCCGATTTGGGAGTTTATCAAGGAGTTTTGCTTAAACGAGCCTTGCGTTCCTTGCGTAAAGGTGGAAAAGGGCGAATACGTGGACTTTTTTGCCTTTTGGGTAGACGGCGGCGTAGAAATGCCGTCGCTTTGTAAGGCGGAAGACGATTTTTTCACCCGTCGGGAAGGGAAAAAGGATTTTGAAAACAAAAAGCGCAAGCTGGAAAACACGGCGCGCGCTTTGAAAAAGAAACAAACGAAAAAGTTGCAGGATACCTTGGAACGGTTGAAGGACGCGGAAAAAGCGGAAGAATACCGCATAAAAGGCGAGCTGTTGACGGCGAATTTATACCGCGTGGAAAAGGGCTCGATCGGCGTAGAGCTGGAAAACTGGTACGAAGACGGCTGTCCGCGCGTCAAAATTGCGTTGGACGCGACCCTGTCCCCTGCAAAAAACGCGCAACGGTATTTTAAGACGTACAATAAATACAAGCGCGCGAAAGAAGTTTTGTTGCCGATGTTGGAGAGTGAAAAAGCGGAAATTGAGTACACGGACAGCGTGCTTTGTTCGATTTTGCTTGCGGAAACCGCGGAAGATTTAAAGGAAATCGAAGCGGAGCTTATCGAGCTTGGATTGCTTCGCGCGCCTGCTTTGCGGGCGGGGGCAAAGCGCAAGGAAATTGTCACGCCGTTTAGAGAATACGAGTTTGACGGGGTAAAAATTTACGCAGGACGCAACAATTTACAAAACGATAGGTTGCTTCGTTTGGCTGACCCCGACGATATTTGGCTGCACACGCAAAAATACCATTCTTCGCACGTAATTATTGCCATTCGTGGGGGGCAGGTACGCGATGAACTGCTTTTATATGCGGCGGAAATATGCGCGTATTATTCGGACGCGCAAGGCGGCGACAAAATCCCCGTCGATTACTGTCCAAGAAAATTTGTCAAAAAGCCGAGCAAAAGCAAAGCGGGTTTTGTCACCTATACCAACTATAAAACGGTGCTGGTTACGCCAAACGCGCATAAATAATAAGAAAAAACCCGTCTTAATAGACGGGTTTTATATTTTGTGAATTGCTTATTCATTATCAGGTTCGTCGTTAACGTAGACGGGGGCGTTGGCGGTGTCGATAATATCGCGCAATTTTTTCAGGACGCTATCTTTGCCATAGCCCGTTTCGCTACTGGTCGCAAGCATATTATCAGGGGCGAGATACAAATCTGCCGCAATCGCCTTTAAATGCTCTTTCAGCTTCATTTTCGAAAGCTTGTCCGACTTGGTCAAAACAATGGTAAACGGCAGGGTGTAATAGTGCAAATACTGTATCATTTGCACGTCGTCCGCCGTGGGATCGTGACGGGAATCGACAAGCATAAACACGTGCGCGATTTTTTCTCTATCGGTAAAGAAGCTGTCGAGCGTTTTCGCCCACTTTTCCTTTTCGCCCTTGGATACGCGCGCAAAGCCGTAACCGGGCAGGTCGGCAAGGATAAACTCGCCGAAATCAAAATAGTTGACAAGGCGGGTTCTACCAGGCTCGCTACTCGTTTTCGCGAGCTTTTTTTGGTTCGCCATCATATTGATAAAGGAGCTTTTTCCGACGTTGGATTTACCGCAAACGGCAATCATCGGTTTGTCGGGCTGAATAAACTGCTCCCTTTTCGCCGCCGAAGTGATAAAGGTGGCGTTTTTTATGACGAGCGCGGGCTCGGCTTTTTCTTTCTTTGGATAATTCGGCGCGTACATGGTAGCCCCCTTTTGTAAAATTCGTTATAAACAGCGGACGGAATCTCTACCGTTTTCCGTGGGGATAACGGGCAAGGTTTTCGTCTTTTTTTGGCTGGGTTTTGCGGTTTTATTTTGGTTTTTGCTCTCGCCCAGCATCACGTCGAACACTTCGTCCACCGTCTTTACGGGGATAAAGGCAACGTCTTTTTGTACGACGGCGGGCAGCTCTTCGATTTCCCGTTTGTTGTCGTAAGGGATAATCACCGTTTTAATGCCCAAACGCCGCGCGGCAAGGGATTTTTCCTTTAAGCCGCCGATGGGCAATACTTTGCCGCGGAGCGTGATTTCGCCCGTCATCGCTACGTCGCCGCGAACGGGCGTACCCGTGTATGCGGACAGCATAGCCGTCGCCATCGTGATACCTGCGCTGGGTCCGTCCTTGGGCGTTGCGCCTTCGGGAACGTGTACGTGCAGGTCGAAATTGCTAAATTTTTCGCTTTCAATGCCGTATTTATCGGCGTGGGAGCGGATATAGGAAAGGGCGGCAAGCGCCGATTCTTTCATTACGTCGCCGAGCTTACCCGTGAGCTTCAACTCCCCTTTGCCTGGCATAATCGTGGCTTCGACGATGAGCAAAGCGCCGCCGACTGCCGTCCAAGCAAGCCCCGTAACCGCGCCGATTTCTTGGCGGAAGCGGGTTTCGTCCTTTTTATATTTGGGCGCGCCGAGAAGATTTAAAACTTCCTTTTCGTCCACTTTTACAAGGGGCAGGGCTTTGTCCTTGGCGTATTGCACCGCGATTTTACGGCACAAAGTACCTACCGTTCTTTCCAAATTACGCACCCCTGCTTCGCGGGTATAGCCTTCGATTGCCGCGTGGATACCCTTGGTTGTAAACGAAGCGTTGTTGTCCGTTAAGCCGTTTTGGACGAGCTGTTTGGGCACGAGATAGCGACGGGCGATTTCCGTCTTTTCTTCCATCGTATAGCCCGAAAGCTCGATGATTTCCATTCTGTCGCGCAAAGGCCCGGGAATGGTATCCAAGGTGTTTGCGGTGGTGATGAAAAGCACTTTGCTTAAATCGTAAGGATATTCTAAATATCTATCGCGGAAAGAGACGTTTTGTTCGGGGTCTAATACTTCCAACAAAGCGCTGGCGGGATCCCCGTGCATATCCGACGTGATTTTGTCGATTTCGTCGAGTAAGAATACGGGATTGATAGAACCGGCATTTTTCATACCATACAAAATTCTGCCCGGCATAGCGCCGATATAGGTACGGCGGTGGCCGCGGATTTCCGCTTCGTCCTTGACACCGCCAAGGCTCATACGGACAAATTTTCTATTCAAAGCGCGCGCAATCGACTGTGCAATGCTTGTTTTGCCCACGCCAGGGGGGCCGACAAAGCACAAAATCGGTGCTTTCATATTTCCCGTCAATTTCAAAACCGCGAGATATTCGGTGATGCGGTCTTTGATTTTTTCCAAGCCGTAGTGGTCGGCGTTGAGTACCTTGATACAGTCGGTCAACTTTTCCGTGTCTTGGGTTTCTTCCGTCCAAGGCAAAGAAAGGACTTGGTCTAAATAGCTGGCGATCACCGTATATTCAGCGGCGGACGACGGCATTTTCGAGAGCCTGTCCACTTCCTTTAAGCACTTTTCTTCCAAGCCCGCAGGAAGGTGTTTTTCCGCGATTTTCGCGCGGTATTCGTCTTCTTCCTTATTATCGTCGCCAAGCTCGGTGTGGATAGCCTTTAACTGCTCGCGCAAAAAATATTCCTTTTGGTTTTTGTCGATGCTTTGGCGAACGGCTGTGGCGATTTTCTTTTCGATTTTGGAAATTTCCAGCTCGTCGTTTAAGCAGCGTTCAAACTGCTTCAAGCGTTCCACTACCTTATTTTCTTCTAAAATCGCCTGCTTGACTTCCAAACGCACACGCATAGCCGAAAGGGCTACGTCGATATATTCGTCTGGGTCGGAGCATTTTTCGAGTTTGGTCACCGTTTCCTTGGCGATTTTTCCGTCCGAAGAGAGCACGTCTTTCACCAGCTCTTTCGCCGTGCGGAAATACGCTTCTTCCAGCACTTCGTCGCCGTGAACGGACGAAATGGGGTCGGCAACGGCGTAAAAATAGCCGCTTTCCATAGAAATTACGCGGGCGCGAGCGCGGTATAAGCATTCGCAAAGCACGCGGATAGCGCCGCCCGTAAGCTGGGCGATTTGTTTGATTTTGGCTACGCAGCCAACCGCGTATAAATCGCTTGCTTCCACGTCCGTTTTTTCCGTTTGGCGCTGGGTGAGAATAAACACCGTTCTATCCGTTGCGGAAGCGCGGTCGATGGCTTTGAGAGTGACTTGCCTACCCACTTCGAAAGAAATGTTGGTATGCGGAAACGCCACCTTGCCGCGAAGGGGCACGATGGGCAAAATATTCGTTGTGTTTTCAGTTTGTTTCGTTACATTTTCCATACGTATATTGTTTACCCGTTTTTTTATATTTTCAAACAGAAACGGGGGAAAGAAAGGGTGGGAAAACTTCCCACCCCCTTGTTTGTTTTGTCGTTTACACGGCGAGATTGCCAAGCGGCTGTGTTTTTACGCTTCGCTTCTTTCCGACTCGTCTTCGGTTTCGTCGCTGGACACGTAGCCCTTGGAATCGTAGGCATAGGAATTATAATAATAATATTTTTTATAACCGTAGCCGTAATAGCCGCCGTAGTAACCCTTGGATTTGGGGGTTTTGTAGTCGTTGACAACTACCCCAAGCACGTTCACTTTCGAGAATTTAAGGGTGTCGAGCGCGCGTTCGATGTCGCTGATGTAGGATACTTGGTGGCGGCAAACAAGCACCGCGCCGTCTACTGCGGGGGAGAGCGCCAAGGCGTCCGAAAGGAGCAATACGGGGGGCGTATCAATGATGATATAGTCGTATTCTTCGCGGAGCTGGTTTAAAAGCGCAACCATTTCTTCGCTTTCCAACAATTCGTAGGGGCGGGGAGAATGCGTACCGCAGGTGATATACGAAAGGTTTTTATTCACGTGGGAAACGTGCGTAACTTCCTGCAAGGACTTTTGACCGGAAAGACAGTCGGAAAGCCCGGGTACGGTTTTTTGCTTGAAATATTTAGCCACTCTGCCCTTTCTAATGTCGGCGTCTACGAGAATAACCTTTGCGTCCGATTGCGCAAACATCAAGGCAAGGTTGACGGTGACCGTCGTTTTTCCGTCTTCGGGGAAGGCGGACGTCGCCATGATTGCCAAGCCGCCGCTCTTTTTGGGGACGGATACGGAGATGGAAGCCTTTAAATTACGGAACGCTTCCGTAACGTCGAAGGGCGTGTCGTCGCTTAATAAATATTCTGCTCTGGAAGAAAGATGTTTCGTTTTTTCAGAAGCTTTGATTGCGCGTTTTTCGCGCGTTTTATTTTTCGAAAAAATACCCATAGCTTATCTCCTAGAACCGTTCTTTTTCTTATTGTTTGCGGTTTGTTGCTTTGCGGGGGCAGGAGCGCTCTTGGTTTGTTTTTCCTGCTTCGCCTGTAACTCCGCTTGTTTCTTTGCTTGTTCAGCGTCCTTTTTGGTTTGTTTTTCTTTTTCCTTTAATTGTTTTGCTTTTTCTTTCTTTTCCAAAACGCTGCGTTTTGCGCGTTCCTTTTTCTTGGTGGCGGAAAGCGTGGTAAGGTCTTCAATCGTAGGCACGATACCGAGTACGGGAACGTTGAAAAGACGGGTGATGGTTTCTTGGTCGCGGAGACGTTTGTCCGATCTGTCTACAATAATAATCAGAACCGCTGCGATAACAGCTGCCGCCGCCGCAAAAAGAACAGCGTATTTTATTGCTTGGTTGGTGGTGTAAAGGGGGTTGGTTAAATGAATTTCGTCCGTACGGGTGATTCTTTGACAGTTGGTGCCTTCGTAATCGGAGGGAACCGCCATATTTGCTTCAACGTACGAGGGAACGACTTTAATAACTTTTTCGTACAAGTCATTGGCGAATTCTCTTTGTTTTTCCTTTACTTCTTTGTCTGGAGAGTCCACCAAAACGGAAATTTTCACGTAGATGAAGCTTCGCGCAAGATTGTTTGCGTCGTCCGTATCGGCATTTGCTTCGAGGTAGGAGTAGGAAATTTTACCGCTATGGAGATTGAGGTCGGCTTTATAATTATTTGTTGTTCTCCAAAGCGCAAGCGTTTCTTCCGTTTTGTTTTCTGCAATTTCTACAGCAAGATCGGCTTCGGCTTGTAATTCTTTCGCTTGCAACTTCTTGGACTGATAATCTTCACACAAAGTTTTCAACTCGGCCGGCAATTTGGTCTGCAAGTGTGTGTAAGCGATGTCGCTATAAGACCAATAAGCGTTGGAGATATCGGGAAGAGAAGGGACAATGGCAAGCCAAGCCTCCTGCACCTGTTCTAAGGCTTCATCAGCAATCTTTTTTGCTGCTGTAACCGCATTTCTTGCCGCCGTTGCATCGTTAAGAAGAAGCTCGGTTTCCTCAATGGAAGCATTGAGTTTTTTATTAAACTCTTTATTTTTCTGCTCTATTTCTGCTTCAGATTCCGGGTTTTTTATGGTAATTTTCCAAGGTTTTTCGTCCGTAGATTGTTTAGGAATAGTTCTACCGTCCAAAATTAATTGTTCCGTAAAACTTTCCGAGCCGAGCAGCTTGACCATGTTATCCATGACGTGTCTGCCGTACGCGCCGTAAACGCCGTATTGGCTGCCTTCCGAGCTTGCCGTTTGTTTGGGCCGTTCGGGGTTGACGTAAAATTGCACTTCCGTACCATAGTAGTCAATGTTAACTGTGCGCCAAACAGCAAACGATCCGCCTAAAATTCCGCCGATGATCACGACGAGAATAAGTAGCTTGATTTTGCTTAAAAGAAGTTGGAGTATATCCATTAAGCTAATGCCTTCTTCTTTCTGGATTTTTTCTTCCATTATACGCTCCTTATATTGTTCTTTTGCTTTCGTTTTTCTTGGGTTTTATAAAGAATTTATAAAAACACTCTAAGTCCAACCCATTATACCATTATTTTTTTCGCTTGTAAAGTGTTTTTTCACAAAAAAGCGGTTACCGCGGCGAAAAAAGGCAGGAAAATAAAGACAAAGCAAAAAAACCGTCCTTTTAGGACGGTTTCGTTTGATAAAAGCAGCGGAATTATCCGCGTAAAAGCTGCGCGTTGGCGGGCAGAGCAGACGGCTCTTTTTCTTCGCCGCGGACGGTGAAATAATTTTCTTTATACGTTTTGTGGGGGATAAAATACACTCGTTTGTCCGCCCAGCGCGTTCGGGCTTCGATTGTCAGCAAGCCTTCGTTTAAAATCTTTTGCATAATGTTTTGGTTAAGCTCTACCACGACGGTATCGAAACCGTCGGCAAAGCAATCGAGAATACTCGCGCGCATTCGCGTAATCACGAAAATGTCTTCGTGTACGTACGCCATACCTTGACAATGCGGGCAGGGTTTTACCAAATACGAATGGGCGTCGTGTCCTACTCTTTTGCGGGTAAACTGCGTAATACACAGCTCGCTCATGGGCAAAACGTTGCATTTCGCTTTGTCCGCGGAGAGCTTTTCACGGAGCTTTTCGGTGACGGCTTCGCGGTGCGCTTCGTCCGCCATATCGATAAAATCCACCACGACGATGCCGCCGATATTACGCAGGCGAACCTGTCTTGCGATTTCTTCCGCGGCGGCGAGATTGACGGCGAACACGGTGTCTTCCAAATTGTCGCTGCCGACGTAGCCGCCCGTATTTACGTCCACGACGGTCATAGCTTCGGTGGGCTCGATGACGATATGCGCGCCGTTTTCCAAGGGCACGATGGGGTCTGCCGCGCCGTAAACCAGCGGGGAAATCCCATATTCTTTCATCATAGCTCTGTCGCCGTTGTGGAAAACGAGCTTGCTTTCGGGAATATCTTTTCTAAGGTTGATAAGACGGAGCAAACGCTCGTACAATTCCTTATCCCCTACGTGAATGGCGTCAAAATCTTCGCCGTACGAATCGCGCATTACGCGGGCGGGCAAATCGTCGTCTTCATACAAAAGCGTGCCGATTTCCGCTGTTTTGGACAAAGCGTTCATATCCGCGTAAAGCTGTTTTAAATAAGCGGCTTCCGCTTGGATTTGTTCGTCGGAAGCGAAGGGGGCTTGGGTGCGCACGATAAAGCCTTCGTCCTGTCTTTCGCGCAGGTTATCCACCTTTTGCAAAAGCGTTTGACGGGTAGCTTCGTCGGTGATTTTTCTGGAAATGCCCAAAAAGTTTGTCGTGGGCATATAAATGACGAGCTTACCAACGAAAGAAAGGTGGGTAGTGACCTTTGCGCCCTTGTTGCCGCGGGGCGGTTTTACCACCTGTACGATAATCTCGTCCCCTTCTTTAAGTTGCATCGAATTTACGTTTAACGCGGACATGGTACCGTCATATTTGGTATGGTCGGCGTACGTTTCGTCCATAGACAGGTAACAATTTTTATCCAAACCGCAGTGGATAAAGGCGGCGTTCATACCCGAAAGCACGTTGACGACCTTGCCTTTATAAATACTGCCGACGCTGGTTGCTCTCGGTTCGAACTCGCAGGAAAATTCCATCAATTTTCCGTCTTCTACCAAAGCGGCGAACTGCTGGCCGCAATATCTATCTAAAAACCATTCTGTCTTTATCTTCGTTGACATCTACCTTTGTTTCCTTTACGAAATATTTGGGGGTATTACCCAGCCGATTTTTGTCGGTGACAAATCGTAAAAGCTACGTAGGACCGTTTATCACACGGGTAATAGTATAACACACAGTCGTTTTTTTGCAAAGCGTTTTTTGCTTCTTTTGGCGGGAAATTATACGATTTTAAGGCAAATATACGTCTTTTTCAACCATTTCTCGTATTGGGGTGTACGGAGAAGGGGCTTTTTCGAACAAAGCGGCGAGTTTGTTTTGGGGTAAATTGCAAAGGTGGCGCTCTTTTTCGTCGTAAATTTCAAGCACCAAATAGCTGCCGCGGGATAAAAACCGAAAAACGTCTTTTACGGGGCAGCTTGCCAAAACGGCGACGCGGCGTATCTCTATCCCCCGTTTTAGCGGTTGATTTTGCGCGAAATCGATGCGGGAGTAGACGGCGGCTTTGTCCTTGTTGCCCAAAAACCCCGCAAAGAGAAACACGGAGAACACGAGCAGGCTGAAATTTGGATTTTTTTGAACGCACGAAACAAGAAAAAAGCCCGATAGGCAAAGGGAAAAAGCCAAGGTTAGAAAACGGCAAAATTTTTCCGCTTTTTCTTCTGCCAAGGTGACGTCCGCGTGTTTTTTCGATAGCATTTTCGCGAGCGAGCATTTTAAAATTCTGCCCCCGTCCAAGGGGTAGGCGGGCAGTAAATTTACAATCGCGATAGCGAGCGAAGAATGGAAAGCTACGTCCGTGAACGCGTACATGGTAGGGACAAACCACCACAAAGCGACGAAAAATACGGCGGTTATAAAATTGCAAAGCGGGCCGCAAAGCGCGACGATAATTTCGTCTTTGAGAGAAATCCCCCTTAAATCCCCGTCGATAACCGCACCAAAGGGCATAAGTACGACGCGGTTGAGTTTATAGCCTAATTTGGCGGCGGCGTAGGCGTGCGCGAGCTCGTGCTGAATGGCGACGAGAGCGGAGAGAAAGAATAAAAACAACTCCCCCGTGAAGGCGTACCAAACTCCGACCAGCCAAAAGAGCGGATGGACGCGAAAAAGGCGGGTTTTTCTTTTTTTGGGATAAGAAAAAGAGCGGTTTTGCCGCCCGTTTTCTCGTCTTGATGGTTTGTTGTTTTGAAATGCGCGCATTATTCCACCCACGCAAGGGAATTTTCCGCTGTAATTTGATAGCAGTTGAGCAAAACGCCGCCCGAATACATCGTCATTTGCACTTCCGTTTCCCCCGTTGTATACCCGACGGGCACGTTGCTTTTTACTTCGTCGCCCACTTGATAATATATATGGCTGAGCCCGCTGATAATCCCCGTAAAAGAGTCGGAGTGGTTGATTTTTAAGGTGTATGTGCCGTCCGCGTTTTGGTACGCTTCGCTCACCGTGCCTTCGACCGCAGGATAGACGCAGCAATCGTCTTTAAAGGAAAGAATACCTGCGGCGGAAAGGGAAAGCTCTGCGTCGGAAAGCTCGGATACCACGGGCGAGAGCTTGAAATCGGAGTACGAGCGGTTGTCGACGGTGGCAACCGTTGCGTTGGGGTTGTTCATCGCGCGGAAAAAGGTGTTTACCGCGCTGTTGGGTAAAAATACGTTGGTCAAAAAGATAGCGCCGCAAAGCGCGCAGGCGATCGCGAACTCTGTGCCAAGCGTGACGCGGACGGCTTTTTGCGCCCGCGTTTCTTCGTTCATCGCGTACCTGCCCCCTTCATTTTCTTTATAATCGAACGCATATTCTTCTTCAAAGGCGGCTTTGCGTTCTTGCTCGTCGGCAAAAAGTCGAACGGTGTCGATGCGGTCGGGAACGGCGTCGAAGGAAATAGAGCCTTCGCTGTTCGCGCCTTCCGCAAATGCGTCCGCGTCCACGGAAAGGGCGGTTTGCGTTTCTTCCACGCGGTTGTTCACCTGCCGTATCACGCTGTCTTTTAAGGGTGCGGTTTGTTCTAAGCGCGCTTTTTTACGGCGGCTTTTCTTGCGGATAATATTGACGGTGGATACAGGGATTTCTAACATTTCGGCGTATTCTATTTCTTCGTGCATACTAACTTCTCCTTTCGCTCGTTGTTTTAGCGTCTGTTTTATCGTATGCGAAAAAGTAAGCGTTTAGAACGAAAAAAGAAAAAATAAAAGGCAAAATGATACTTTTACCCATTTATAATATGATAAAGTTAATGATTTTTGTGACAATGTTCGAAATACCAGCACCTATACGGGGCTTCGCAATGCACGCCAACGGAAACGTTTGGCATTATTGCGTCCTTTTTCTTGATTTTACCAAGCTCGAAAATACGCTCGCTCGCCATTTTTTGATAGGGCTTTATCGCGTTGGTTACGTCGATAATACGATAGCGGAAGCCGTTGCTTTCCATATACGTCGCGGTGTGTTCAAAATCGTCTTTTACCGCGTCTTGGGGCGGTTCGTCCCCGCGCAAAACAAGGTGTACTCCCTTTAAAGAAACGCCGCATTTTTGCAGGATGAAGGCTTGAAAACCAAGGTCGGTCAAAAAGGCTTCGCGTGCGTAAAAAGTGTTCTTCACTTCGTACATGGTATAGCCGTTTCCCGTTTTTCGTAAAATATCGGCAGCGCAAAAATTGCCGTACCACGTAAACGAGCCTTCGCAAATAACGGGGGTTTGTTTTTCGATAAGCTCTTGGGTTTTGGCGATCATAGCGGCGTAGTTCAGCCTGCCGTCGTCGCGAAGCGTAGTGGTTTCGGTGTACTCGCCGAAAATACCCATAGCGGCGTCGCCAAACGCGTTGCCCGCGTCTAATTTTTCTTGGATTTCAGGCGGAATAATTTTCAGCTCGGGCGCGTGCGCGTCCAACCAAAGCATTTTTTCGCATTGTAAGCCGCGGACAAAGTCCGTTTTGGAAATAGGCATAAGCGTTTCTTCCTTTTGCGGGGGCGTTCCCCTTTTCGTGTAATTAGTATAGCTCTTTTTCTGGTTTTTGTCAAGAAAAAGGGCGGCAAGAAAACCCAGCCGTCCTTTTTCAAGGTAAATAAGTTGAAAACGCAAAGATTAGTTACAGCCGACGCTTTCGCTTGCGTCCAAAGCGTCCGTTTTGCTTTGGAAGGAATACAAGTCGAACTCGCTGTCGATGTCAAATTCGTCCGCGGAGTCAAACGCGGCGAGCTTGGAAACGGACACTTCGTACGCCGTCATCGTCCGCATTTCCGTTTCCGACAGCTTTTTTTGGTATTCGCGGCTTTGGATACGGCCGGAAATGGCAATCTTGTCGCCGACGGCGAGATTTTTGACAAAGCGCGCGTTTCTCCCCCACGCGATACAGGGAATATAGTCGGATTTATTGTACGCGCGGTTGACCGCCACCAGCACGTCGGCAATTTCGCGGTTGAAAGGCGTGGTGCGGTAGACGGGCGGTTTGCAAATATACCCGCTGAGCAAAATGCTGTTGGGATTTTTATCGGGGAGCTCGGGTAAGAGCTCGCGTACGAAAACGGTGAGCATTAGCCGAGAACGCCCGTTTTCGATTTTGTTATAGCTGCGGAATTGACCGAGCGCGCAAATGCTTTTGCCTTTTTCCAACATTCCGTCCTGGATAAGCCGTTCGGAAAGGGTGACGGGTAAGACGTCCGCTTGACCGGAAAGGCGCATTACGCGTACGAAAAATTCGTAAAACCCTTCCCCGTAAATTTCGTGGGAAAAGCTTGCGTCGCTGATAATTTCACCTGCGATAAAGACTTTGTTGTTTTTTTCTGTGACGTAGTTCATATATTTTTACCTCCGAGTAATTTTTTATCCGTTTTTGTGCTGTCTGCCGTTATGGTCGATATAGTAATCGTCCGTATAAATCAATTCGCTGATGGGAACAAAGGTAAAACCGCGGTTTTTCAAGGTGGAAAATATCAAGGGCAGAGCCTTGGCGGTGTGTAGGCCGTTGTTATGGCAAAGAATAATCGAACCGTTTTTCGCGCTGTTGATAATCCGCATAGCGATCTCCGTTGCGGATAAATTTTTCCAGTCCAGCGAGTCCACGTCCCATTGAATCGGATACAAGCCCATTTCGCGGCAGGTGTCGATAAGTAGATTGTTATAATCCCCGTACGGGGGACGAAAAAGCGTAACCTTTTGCTTAGTGATTTCTTCAATCGCTTTTTTGGAAGTAGTTAGCTCGTCTACGATTTGTTCTTTGGTTAGGGTACTCATATACGGATGGGTGCGGCTGTGCGTACCCATTTCGTGGCCGTTCGCTACGATTTTTTCTACGTATTCCGGGTATTTTTTCACCCAAAATTCCACGGCGAAAAAGGTGCAGCGCACGTCGTTTTGTTGCATAACGTTAAGTAGTTCGTCCGTGTGGTCCACTCCCCACGCGCAATCGAAGCTGATGGCGATTTTCTTTTCTTCTATTTCCACCGAATAAATGGGCAGAGAACGGCTTGAACTCGTACCTGCCCCCGTCGTTTGTGAATTCGGCGCAACCAAATTGACGCAATAGGCGATGACGTAAATCACGCTTAAAAGAGCGGCGAAAACGAGCGTGGACATAACAAAAGCCGCTGAAAAACGGCGTCGGATTTGTTTGGGCATAGGACTTCTCCATTGTAAGGGAAATTGTTTGTCGAAATTTTACATTTTGCGGCGAAAAAGGGGTGGCTTTGTCAAAAACGTAGCCCCGCTTTTTCAAGGGGGACAAAATACTGTATTCCTGCTTTGCGCGGAATATGCCCGTCAAAAGCCGAAAAAGAAAAAATGTCTATAAACGGTTTACTTTTTGCGGGAAATCGTGTATAATATTAGGCACACTATACAAGGGAGCAGGCGAAACGAGATGAGAATTTGGGCAAAGCTTATGACGGACGGGCATATTAAAAAGCAATACGTTTATGAAAACCCCGAACAGTTGACGTATTCTCATTTTTTCGAGTATTTGACGGAAATTTGTTACGCGTTGGATATTCCCACCCCCGTGTTGACCAAGACGCATATCTTCAATTTTGCCAAATTTAATCACGTTAAGTTTGTAAAAAGCGATTTTGTGGAGAGCTTGGGTTACGGATTTTTGATGCTGGAAAACTTGTTTTAATACACGAAACGAAAACCCCTTACAAGGAGAAAATTATGACGGCTTTGGAAAGAGATATTGTCAATATTTTGCAGGAAGACGCGCGTATATCACCTAAAAAAATCGCGGCGATTTTGTCCGTGGACGAAGCGGTGGTAAAAGCTTGCATTTCGGAGATGGAGCAAAACGGCGTATTGGTGAAATACACGGCGATCGTCAACAGCGAAAAGGCGGAAGACGCCATTGTGGAAGCGTTGATCGAAGTGAAGGTTACGCCCAAGAAAAAGGAAGGCTTTGACGGAATCGCCAAGCAAATCGCCGCGTTCCCCGAAGTAAAAGCGGTGTATTTGATGAGCGGCGCGTACGATTTGGCGGTGTTTATCGAAGACAAGACCTTGCAACAGGTCGCCCGCTTTGTTTCCGAACGAATTTCCACCTTTGACGGGGTGATTTCGACGGCGACGCACTTTATCTTGAAAAAGTATAAAATCGAAGGTACGCGCACCTATCGCGACGACGAAGATTTCCGTTTGTCTGTGCAGGCGTAACGCGTTCAACGCGTACCTGGTACGGTCATTTTGACGAAAGGACACGATTATGCGTGATTTTGTAAACAAAAAAACCAAGCTTATCCAGCCGAGCGGTATCCGAAAATTTTTCGATATCGTATCGAGCACGAAGGACGCCATTTCTCTTGGTGTGGGCGAGCCTGATTTCGTCACGCCTTGGAAGGTGCGTTCGGCTGCGATAACGTCTTTGCAAAGGGGGTATACGCAATATACGGGCAACCGCGGTATCCCCGCTTTGTTGGAATTGATTTCTCGGTATCTTTCCGAGCGGTTTGGCTTGGAATACGACCCCAAACATATCCTTGTTACCGTGGGCGGCAGCGAAGCGATTGACTTGGCGCTCCGTGCGTGTGTGGAAAGCGGCGACGAAGTGCTTATCCCCGACCCTGCCTACGTGTCTTACTCCCCTTTGGTTGCTCTGGCGGACGGCTTGCCCGTGCATGTGGAATGTAAAGAAGAAGACAATTTTGTATTAAAGCCCGAATATTTGGAAAAGGTGATTACGCCAAAAACCAAGGCGATTATTCTCACCTATCCCAACAACCCCACGGGCGCGATTATGACAAAGGAAGAATTGCAAGCGATTGCGGAAGTGTTTATCCGTCACGATTTGCTTGTGATTACGGACGAAATCTACGCGGAGCTTACGTACGGGAAAAAGCACGCTTCGATTGCGGCTTTGCCCGGTATGAAAGAGCGTACGGTGTATATCAGCGGTTTTTCCAAGGCGTTTGCGATGACGGGTTGGCGGTTGGGCTACGTATGCGCGCCCAAGGAAATTGACGAAGCGATGTTTAAAATTCATCAATACGGGATTATGTGCGCGCCGATTATGTCTCAGCACGCAGCGATGGAAGCGCTCCGCGACGGATTTTCCGACGGGTTTGCGACGGTGGAAGAAATGCGGGATTCGTATAATAAACGCCGTAAATTCGTACTCCACTCTCTTTCGGAAATCGGAATGGACTGTTTTGAACCGCAGGGCGCGTTTTACGCCTTTCCGTCCGTGAAAAAGACGGGGATGAACGGCGAAGAGTTTGCCAACGGGTTGCTGGCGGCGCAAAAGGTGGCGGTTGTCCCCGGCAGCGCGTTTGGGGATTTTGGCAGCGACAACGTCCGTCTTTCCTACGCGACGAGTATGACGGCTTTGTCCGAAGCGTTTGATAGAACGTCGGCTTTTTTACAGCAAAGCAAATAAGCGGGCGTGTAAGGCTTTTTAAAGAGAAAAATCGACAAAAAAAACACCCGTAAATGGGGAAAACGGGTGAAAATCTTTTGAAAACTTATAAAAAACATTGACAAAATGTAAAAAATGATATATAATAAGGAACGTAAATCAAACCGTGGCTCTTGGGAAAAAGAGTCACGGTAATTTTAACGTCCCGCGAAAAGGCGGTTTTTTCACGCACTTTTTTACCCCAAACGGGTGAAAAGTGAAGAAATTTCCTTAAAAACAGCTTGCGGGATAGGAGGAATCAAATGGCAGAACAGCAATTTATTATGACACAAAAAGGCTACGACGAAGCGTTGGAACGTTTGAGATATTTGCAAACGGAAAAGCGTCAAGAAATCGTAGAACGTATTTCTGAAGCAAGAAGCCACGGCGACTTATCGGAAAATGCGGAGTATGACGCGGCGCGTAATGAACAAGCGGCAAACGAAGGCGAAATCGCTGAATTGGATTACAAAATCAAAAATGCCGTTATTACCGACGTGAGCACGGATACTTCGTTTGTGCATATTGGTTCGAAAGTAAAAGTATACGACGAAGAAATGGATGAAGAAGAAGTATACGAAATTACGGGTACGATGGAAGCAAAACCTATGGAAAACAAAATTTCCAACGAATCCCCCGTTGGCGCGGCTTTGTTGAAGCACAAAGTAGGCGAATCGGTGAAGGTAGTTGCTCCCGACGGTGAATACAGACTCGTTATCAAAGAAATTTTCTAAAAAATTTACGAAACGGAGCGGATTAAAGGCTTAAAAAAGCTTGGATTGTAAGAAAAAACGCTTCGTAAAGAGAAAGATAAAAACGGAGATTGATTATGCAAGAAAATAAAGGGATGAACAACGCGGTTGTTTCGGAAGAAGAACAGCTTATTGAACAGGCAAGAATCCGTCGCGAAAAGCTCGCGAAGCTTGTTTCGGAAGGCAAAAACCCCTATGAACAAGTCAAATACGAAGTAAACGCGGATTCGGCGTCCATTAAAGAAAACTTCGAAGCGTACGAAGGTAAAACGGTATCCATGGCAGGGCGTATGATGTCCCGCCGTATTATGGGTAAGGCTTCGTTTTCGCATATCGCGGACAGAACGGGATCTATCCAAATTTACGTAACCCGTCAAGACATCGGGGAAGAAAACTACGCTTCCTATAAAAAGGATTACGACATCGGCGATATTTTCGGTTTTAAGGGCTTTGTGTTTAAAACGCAAACGGGCGAAGTTTCCGTACACGTAACGGAAATTATTTTGCTTTCCAAATCCTTGTTGCCCTTGCCTGAAAAATACAACGGCTTGCAAGATAAGGATATGAAATACCGTCTTCGTCACTTGGATTTGATTATGAACAAGGACGTACAGGATACCTTCCGCAAGCGTTCGCAAATTTTGAAAGAGATCCGCGCGTACCTTGACGGCAGGGGGTATTTGGAAGTGGACACCCCCACCCTTCTCACCATGGAAATAGGCGCGGACGCAAGACCTTTCAAAACCCACCACAACGCTTTGGATTTGGATATGTATATGCGTGTGGAAACGGAGCTTTGCTTGAAGAGATTGATTGTCGGCGGTTTGGATAAGGTATACGAAGTAGGCCGTATTTTCCGTAACGAAGGTATGGACGCGTACCACAACCCCGAATTTACCACCATCGAAATGTACGAAGCGTACACCGATTATATCGGTATGATGGATATGATTGAAGATATGTACAAAACCGTTACCTTAAAGGTTTGCGGTACGTTGGACATTTCCTATCAAGGCACGGAAATCCACATGGGCGACTGGACGAGATTGACTATGGCGGAAGCGGTGAAAAAATACGCTGGCGTAGATTATAACGATTGGGCAACCGACGAAGACGCGCGCGCTGCGGCGAAAGCGCTCGGTGTGGAATTAGAACACGAAAACGCAACCAAGGGCTGGGTGCTTATCGAGCTTTTCGACGCGTTTGTAGAAGACAAGCTCATTCAACCCACCGTCATCTACGATTATCCCGTAGAAAACTCGCCTTTGGCAAAGCGTAAGCCTTCCAACCCCGCGTTTACCGAACGTTTCGAATACTTCATTTGCGGACACGAATACGGCAACGCTTTCTCGGAATTGAACGACCCCATCGACCAAAAACAACGTATGGTAAAACAAATCGAAGCAAAGCGCGCAAAGGGCAACAACGAAGCGCAGCTTGACGAAGATTTCCTTAACGCTTTGGAATACGGTTTGCCCCCCACAGGCGGTTTGGGCATGGGTTTAGATCGTTTCGTAATGTTGCTTACGGACAGCTCTACTATCCGCGACGTCATCTTGTTCCCGACGATGAAGCCCAAAAAGGCATAAAAACGATTTTTTCGTATAAGCCAAGCATTTATACGGAGCTTTTTCGTATAAATCGGAGAAAATTATGGATGCAAAAATTACCAAAATCAGAATATCGAGAATGCTCTCGTACGATTGGCTGAAAATCGTGCTTGCGTCGTTGGCAGCGATTCTCGTTTGGGCGCTTGTCTTTTCAATGACGGCTACGCGCATTACGCCCGCGCAACAATTTAGCGTATTTAAC
The DNA here is from genome assembly GCA_045128055.1 of Candidatus Scatosoma sp. GTDB lineage: Bacteria > Bacillota > Clostridia > Christensenellales > Borkfalkiaceae > Scatosoma. The sequence goes on from JBGVRC010000120.1 coordinate 79,599, forward strand.
TACACGGGGAATACTTCGTTTGCGTTGACGGATTTTAACAATTTGTACAACAAAGCGTTTGAAGACAAGATATTTTCGTATGAAGTAATCGAATTGACGCAAAACGATTTGGCGGCGAACAAAGAATACGCGGGAACGCTGATGGAAGCGAGAACGGCGGTGGAAGAAGGCGACGTTATTTTCGTTGCGGATATCGATAACCCCGACACGGCGCAAAAGGATGAAAACGGCGAAATTATCGGCTATGAAAGAACGTACGTCGAATCCTTGCTTTGGGGGTATTACGCATATTTATACGACTTAAATCCCGAAAAGGAAGGCAGCTTCTTTTATAAAATGGAAGCGTATTTAGACGGGTTTTACACGGAAGGCTGGGAAAAGGCAGACAGTCTTGACGAAGAAAAGGTAAAGACGGAGTTTCGCGCTCGTGTCAAAAATGATAAACGCTTCAAGACGGAAGCGCAGTTGCTTCAAGGCGAAAAGGACGATATTGCGCGTATTGAAAAATACCGCGACGCGTTGGAACAATTTTACGCTTGGTTAGACGAAGGGATTATCAGCTTCGCTACCACCACGCTGACGGACGGGGAATACACCATAGAAGGTACGTACACAATCAATCTTTGCCCTGACGAAAGCAAGATGGGCGGTTTGAAAAAATACGTTGCGTATTATGAAGAAGTAATCGAAAATGCGGACGCCGCAACGGGCGAAGAAGGGAAAACGCATTACGTTCAGACGGCGAAAGATATGAGCGTAGCCTTTTTCATGTTTGATGGCGTGGAAGACGGCTTCCAGTACGAAAGCTTGCTTTTTGTCAATTATTTGATTGAAAATGCGTTGATTGAAACGGAAAATATAGCGAAGAACTAACGAAAAGAAACGGTTTAACCGTTTCTTTCCTTATTAAACGGGAAAAAGAGTATGTTGCGTGAGATTTTAACGAAAAAAGAAATTTTAAAAAATTGCAAAATTTTTCGGATGCTTGCTACGCAAGCGGAAAAGGAACACGCGTCTTTTCACACGCCCGGGCATAAGGTACACGGCTTTGACATCACCGAGCTGTCCTATTCGGACAATCTTTCCAGTCCCAAGGGCTGCATTTTGGAAGCGGAAAGGGACGTAGCGGAAATTCTTGGCGCGCGCAGAAGTTTTCTTTTGACGGACGGCAGCACTTGCGGTATTTTGTCTATGCTGTACGCGGCAAAGCAGCTCGGTGCGAAAAATATCGCCTTTTGCGAAAGCACCCATAAAAGTGTTTTCAACGGTTGCGCGGCGCTGGGCTTGACCCCGCTTGTCTATACGTCGTCAAAACGGGAAGAAATCCCGTTTGCCCCTACCATGTCCGTGTTGAGCGAGAAAAATGGTGACATTTTTGCCGCAGCGGACGCGATTTTATTTACGTCGCCCGACTATTACGGAAACGTAGCCGATTTGCGCGGCGCAAGGGAATTTTGCGACAAGAACGGTAAAATTTTGCTTGTGGACGGCGCGCACGGCGGGCATTTACATTTTGAAAAGGAACTGCACGCGGGTAGCTATGCGGATATGTGGGTGGACGGCGTGCATAAGAGCCTGCCTGCTTTGACGCAGGGCGCGATCGTATCGGCAAAAAGCGAAAAATTTGCCCAAGCCTTGCAAAAGGGCGTGGATATTTTTCGCACCACCAGCCCGTCTTATCCGATTATGGCGTCTGTGGAATACGCGGTGAAATATCCCCGTAAAGTTACCTTGGAAAAACGAGTAAACTTGTTTAAAAAGAGATACGCGCGTATTTATCAAAACGACGATTGGACAAAGCTTTGCGCGCGGTTTGGTAAGCACGCCTTTCAAGTGGAAAAAATCTTGGAAGAAGAAGGGATTTTTGCGGAGTTTTGCGACGGGAACGTATTGATGTTTTATTTATCCCCTGCGACGAGAATGCAGGATTTTGATAGATTAAAAACCCGTTTGACCGAGCTGTTTGTTCAATTCCCCGATTATGAGCCCAAAAAGAGCAAAAAAGAGAATGAACTCGACCCTGCCCCCCTTGTTTTTGATAAAAATGCGGAAACGGAGTGGGTGGATATGGACGGAGCGGAAGGCAGAATTTGCGCGAATAACTGCGGGTTGTTTCCCCCGTGTACGCCGCTCATTTTGCAGGGCGAAAGGATAGAAAAAGAAAAGCTGCGGCTAATGCGGCAGGCGAACAACCTATTCGGTGTTCAAGACGGCAAAATTTTGGTGTTAAAAAACAAGGATAAGGAATAAATTATGGAAAAACGCGGAAAATTTATTACTTTTGAAGGTTGCGAAGGTTGTGGAAAGAGCACGCAGGTGCGCCTTTTTAATGAATATTTGGCAAAGAAAGGCATACCGCACATTTTCACGCGTGAGCCCGGCGGGGAAAAGATTTCGGAAGAAATCCGCCGCATTTTACTCGACGCGAATAACGCGGAAATGACAAGCGAATGCGAAGCCTTGCTTTACGCCGCTTCGCGCGTACAGCATTTAAACGATAGAGTAGAGCCTGCATTGGCGGCTGGGAAGATAGTCGTTTGCGACAGATACGTCGATTCTTCGCTCGCCTACCAAGGCTATGGCCGTGGGCTTGGCGTGGAGTTTGTCAGCGGCGTAAACGCGTACGCTTTGCAAAACTATATGCCCGACGTGACGATTTTTATCGATCTTTCCCCCGAAGCGGCGTTTAAAAGAAAGCACGGCGCGGACGAAAACGATAGACTGGAACAGGCGGGAATGCCCTTCCATCAAAGGGTTTACGACGGGTTTAAGAAGCTTGCGGCGGCGTACCCGAATCGTTACGTCTGCGTAGACGGCAATCAAACGCCTGATGAAATTTTTGCGGAAGTTTTGGCGGTTTTACAGGAAAGAAACTGCTTATAAAGGATAGATATGACGGTTTTAGAAATTGTTTTAATCGGCGTGGCGCTTGCGATGGACGCGTGCGCCGTAGCGATGACGGACGGAATGACCGATTCGAAAATGCCCTTTTGGAAGGTGCTGCGTATCGGTGTGTTCTTTGGGTTTTTCCAGTTCGCTATGCCCGTAATCGGGTATTTTATCACGGCGTTGATCGCGGACGTATTTTTGGATACTTTCCAACATATTTCCGCGTGGATTTCCTTTGCCTTGCTTGCCTTTTTGGGTGGGAAAATGCTGTTTGAATGTATCAGAGAAAAAATCAAGGAAAAACGCGAGAAGGGTGAAACGGACGGGGCAGGTACGTGTTCATGCTCCGCTTGTCAGCCGCAAACGGGGGTGTGGAAGCTCACGGTACAAGCGATTGCTACGTCTATTGACGCGTTGGCTGTGGGCGTAACCTTGCAGATGGCGGCAATCAATAAGGATTTGGCGCTTGGCGTATGGGGCGCGACGGGCGTAATCGGCGTGGTGACGCTTGGCTTGGCAATCGGCGCGGTGTATATAGGAAAGCTTGTCGGGAACAAGCTCGCGGACAAGGCGGGTATCGTCGGCGGGGTTGTCTTGCTGGGTATCGGCTTGAAGATTTTAATAGAGAGCTTTTTATAGAGAAAATCGACAAAAAGAGCGCAAAAAGCGCTTTTTTGTGTGTTGAGAATGTGAACGTTTGCTAAATGTTTGCGTTTTACTTTTGGAAACGCTTGAAAAAGGGTTTTCGTTATGGTAAAATAAACGAGAAAAGTAAATAAAAGCGTAGTTTTTTGTTTAGGAAACGCGCGTTTTGTTTATAAATAGAACAAAGCGTCTTCGCGCGTACGCGGTTGCGTGCGTGAGCAAGACGGCTAAGGAGTAATATTTTGAAGAAAAAAACAAAGGTTTGGATTTGGATAGCCGTCGGCGTAGGGATTGCTATGTTGCTTTGGGTTTTGTTCTCCGATATTATCGGCGGAGCAACGGAGCTGAACTTCACCCAACTTATGTCCGCTGTTTATAACGGAAAATATTTCGACGGGGATAAATGGGTTGAATCGGGCGCAATTACGCACATTTATTTGGACGGATATCAATGGACGGCTGTGACGGACGCGGGAAAACAATTTACCGCTATTGGTCCGAGCATGTACGATTCGCAGGCAATCGAAGTGGTGGAATCCCTTGCGGCAAAAGGCGTTTATTTGCAATATACCGACCCCAACGCGGGTAGTATTTGGTCGAGCCTTTTACCGTTCGCGGGTATGCTTTTAATTGGGCTTTTGTTCTTCTTTATGCTTCGCGGCGCGGCAAGCGGCGGTCCGAATATGAATATGAACAAGTCCAAAACGCAAGTGCAAAGCAATTTGAAGGTGCGTTTTAGTGACGTAGCGGGCGCGGAAGAAGAAAAGGAAGAATTGCAAGAAGTCGTTGAATTTTTGAAATCTCCTAAAAAGTTTTCCAACCTTGGCGCGCGTATTCCGTCGGGCGTATTGCTCGTCGGCCCCCCGGGTACGGGTAAAACCTTGTTTGCGAAGGCGGTTGCGGGCGAAGCGGGTGTGCCCTTCTTCTCCGTTTCTGGTTCGGACTTCGTAGAAATGTACGTAGGTGTGGGTGCAAAGCGTGTACGCGACTTGTTTGATATGGCGAAAAAGAGCCAGCCTTGTATCATTTTCATCGACGAAATCGACGCTGTGGGCAGACGCCGCGGCGCGGGGCTTGGCGGCGGCCACGACGAACGTGAACAAACGCTTAACCAAATCCTTGTGCAAATGGACGGTTTTGAAAGCAACGAAGGGATTATCATCATGGCGGCGACCAACCGCGCGGATATTCTCGACCCTGCATTGCTTCGTCCCGGTCGTTTCGATAGACAAATCAACGTGAACCTTCCCGACGTGAAGGGGCGCGAACAAATTTTGAAAGTGCATGCGCGCAACAAGCCTATGGAAGCGGACGTCAACTTCAAGACGGTGGCGCGCATCACCGCAGGTTTTTCAGGCGCGGAGCTTGCCAACCTTCTCAACGAAGCGGCTATTTTGGCTGCGCGTAAGGGTAAAAAGCTTATCGGGAATTTGGAATTGTACGACGGTATCAATAAGGTGTTGATGGGTCCCCAAAAGAAATCCCGCGTCATCACCGAATCGGATAAACGCTGTACGGCATACCACGAAGCGGGGCACGCAGTTTTGGCTTGTCTTTGCAAGCATTGCGATCCTGTGCACGAAGTATCCATTATTCCCCGCGGTCGCGCGGCTGGGTACACCATGACCAGACCAGAAACGGACGACAACGACGTTTCGTACAACAAGCTTATTGACAACATTTGTATGTCGCTTGGCGGCAGAGTTGCGGAAGAGCTCGTTATTCAAGACATCACGACGGGCGCAAGCGCGGACTTGCAACACGTAACGAATATTGCGCGCCGTATGATTACGCAATGGGGTATGAGCGAAAAGCTTGGCCTTGTGGCGTACGACGACGACGCTCCCGTGTTTATGGGTATGGAATACGGTCATCAAAACAGCGGGTATTCGCAGGAAACGGCGGCGGCGATTGACGATGAAATCCGTCGTTTGATTGGCGAAGCGCATGCAAGAGCGACCAAGCTTTTGAAAGAAAACCGTTCGATTATGGATAACATGTCCCGTGTTTTGGTGGAAAAGGAAACCATTTACACCGAAGAAGTGCGTATGTTGATGAACGGCGCTTCGTATAAAGAAGTTATCGAAGAAATGGAAAAGAAAGAAGGTCAGCACGAAGCAAATCCCTTTGCGCGAGTGACGCCCGAAGAAAAAGCGCACGTAGTTTCGGAAACGAAAGCGACGGAAGAACCCGTTGTAGAAGAAAAGGATAAAACCGTAGACGAAAACAACGGCGCGGAAAACGAATAAAAAACAAAAAACGGAGCCGTCCTTTTTGAAGGCAGCTCCGTTTTCGAATAAACAGGTGAAAAAACCAAACGATGGGGGCAGGTACGCGATGAATGCGCTGTTCTTATTGGGAATGACAAGGGAAAAGAAATAGCATGGAACGAAAAAAGCGTAAAAAATCCTTTGATATGGATTATGAAAAAAGAGAAGCGCCCATTTCCTTAATCGACGCGGAGAGCGCGATGGAAGATTGGGACAAAAAAGAGCTTCGTACGCGCGCGACCTATTTTTTATTAAACGGAACGCCCGAATTTTCTGTCAACCAAAAGGCGGACGGGAGATTGAAGCTGCTTTCCGCGGACAAAGATTTTTATGCGGTGAAAGGTATGGGCAACACTATGGTTACCGTCCGCGTCTACCGTTTTTCGGATAATAACGGCGAAGCTTTTTCCTGCGTGGAAAAAATCAAGCGCGGGGATTTGAGCGCGCTGGAAGAAGGGTATTTGATGCAACGGCTCATCAAGGAATTTGGTATGACGCAGGACGACGTGGCTTCGTTGGTGGGCAAATCCCGCCCTGCCGTTGCCAATACGCTCCGTCTTTTGACGTTAGAACCCGAAGTGGTGGGCTTGATTGAAAGCGGAAAATTATCCCCGGGACACGCGAGAACGCTTGTTAAAGTTCCCAAAAATCAGCAGCTTGCTTTTGCGGGCGAAGCGATAAAGCGCGGTTTTTCCGTGCGGGAAATGGAGCGCGCAGTGAAGGCGTTTTTGACGCCGCCTGAAATTTTACAGCAGGAAAAGGAAGCTAAGGCGGCAGCTAAGGGGGCGGAATTAAAGGCGTTCGTAGAGCGTATGCGCGGCGTGTTCCGCACCAAAGTGTCCTTGATAGGCAACGACAAAAAGGGAAGAATTTATATCGACTATTATTCTCCCGAAGATTTGTACCGTTTTGAAGAATTTTTAGAAATTATTGAAAAAAACACGTAAAAAACTCCCCGCCTATCTTGCGATAGACGGGGTTTTGGTTGTGTTATTTAGTCTTTAATGACGTTGAAGTGGTGCAAGAAAAGCAACACGATACCGCCAACTACGTATGCGTCTACGAAAATACCGATGATACGAAGCACCCAACCAACGGCTATGCCGACGACGGGAATCCAGCCCGTCAACAAACCTGCAAGCGCCATAAGAAGGGACGCGATAATACCGATGACCAAATAAATCACGACAGCGATTACTAAATTGCCTACCGTTTCCATTTTCTTAAAAGAAAGGGGGAAAAGTTTTTTTAAAGTATCCATAAAGCATATCTCCTTGTTTTATAGTATTAGGATACAACTTTTGCAATCGATTGTCAAGAGTTGCAAAAAAATAATGGTGTCGGTCTTGTGAAATTTGGTAAAAGTTTATTCCGCTTTGTCGGATTTTGACGAATCGTCCGTGTTCGCGGGGTTGAAAAAGTCGGCTTTGTTTTCTTGGCTGGGGGGATTTTCCTGTTTTTCTTGCTTACTTTTACAAAGCAACATCAAAAGGAAAAATACGCCGCCTGCCGCTGCGCAAATAATGGCGGGGGTGAAATCCCAAAATATGCCGATGGGGATAATTGCCGCAAGACAAATGGCGGCTAAAATGGTGAAAATAACTCGTAACTTTAAATACATACTCGCTCCGTTTGCGTTCTTTATATAATATATATTGTATCACGCGCGCGCGTGTGAAGTCAACAAAACTTGTTGACATTTTGTAAAAAAGAAAGTATACTATTTTTAGATTGCGGTGTTTTCCGTAAAAGGGAGTTTTTATGTCGGATAAAATTTTAAAAATAGACGCGCACGTACATTCTTGCGGAATTAGTTTGTGCAGTCACTTGGATTATAAGCAAATCGTTGCGGAAAAAAAGAAGCTTGGGTATGATGGCGTCATTTTGACGAATCATTGTCAAAAATGGTATTATCCACCCGAAGAGCACGCGGCTTTTATGGAAAAAGTGATTGCGGAATACCGCGCGGCGGCGGATTACGCGCAAACGCAGGATTTTAGGGTTTGGTTGGGCTTGGAAGTGTCCTTGTACGAGCCCCATTACTCCGATTGGCTTTTGTATGGGGTGACGGAAGAATTTTTGCGGGCTACGCCTTGTTTGTATCAATTAAACCAGCAAGAGCTTTTTACGCTTTGCGAAAAATGGGGAGTGCTTTTGGTGCAGGCGCACGCGTTTCGGTCGGGACATAGCCCGTGCGACCCCAAATATATGCACGGTATCGAAATAAATTGCAACGGATCCGATATCAACAACGTAGCTTTGGTGGAAGAATTTGCAACCAAGCATAAATTGCTGATTACCTGCGGCGTGGATTATCATCAGGTTTGTCACGATTACGTCGGGGGTATGTTTGTGGGGGCGGATTGTAATTCTTCCGTGGATTTTGTGAAAGAAATCGTAAAACAAGAAAAAACCCACGTATTTTATTTAAAAACGGAGAAAAAGTACCCGATTTACCCCGAAAAAACGGCTTTTTTAAGAAAATAAAAATTTTTTAAAAAAATTAAAAAAAGTTTAAAAAAGTGGTGAAAAATGTTTGACAAAGGGAAATAGGTTGTGGTATTATATACAAGCTGTCGCCGCGAGAGTGGTCAGCCCGAACTGTGGTTCGGAAAGAGAAGATTAAA
>JBGVRC010000121.1:0-18998 GCA_045128055.1 Candidatus Scatosoma sp.
TGGTGTGATAGAATATACTTGTAAATCGGTTGTGACCGAGATACATCAATCAGCTCATCATTTTCCCCCTTATCATATAGGTAGCCGCCTCAAAACCGTAAAGGTTTTGAGGCGGCTATCTTTACGGCAAGATAATCTTGCAGCTAATCTTACGTCTTTTCGTTCGTTTCTTAAGTCTACGTTCGACTGTGCAGTCGCCACTATTTGGATACAGTTTTCGCCCGTTTGGAACGGAAAAACGGCGGAGATGCGAGCAAGACAAGAAAGGCGCGGCTTTGCCGACGGGAGTGTACATAGACGTACACGAGCAAGACAAAACGTAAGCCTGACGACGTATTGCGACGCATATACGTCGTTTTTATTTTACACTATTGCCCATCTCATAGGCAATCGTCATCAGCTCGGGACGGTTTAAAACGTCGCCCTTTTCGTACACGCCCTTACCGTACAGCGTACCCTTTTCGTCGTATCCGTCAATACACATTGCAAAGCCGTGAAAACAGGACAAGGTGATGTCCAGCGTATCTTCGTCGTCTTCCGCCGCCGTGGCTATGTAATACAAATCCTTGTTGGCGATTTCCGTCCAGCGCGCCACCGTTCTGTCTATCACGGCTTTAAGCTGCGCGCAAATGGAATAAAAATAAACGGGGCTGGATAAAACAAGGACGTCGCAATCGATAATTTTTTGCAAAATTTCCGCCATATCGTCGTTCAACGCGCACCTGCCCCCGCTGTTTCTACAAAAATAGCAACCGCTGCAAGGCGCTATTTTCTTTTCTACAACACGGATTTTTTCCACTTCGTTGCCCGCGTCGATAGCGCCGCGCATAAATTCGTCGCATAAAATATCCGAGTTTCCGCCCTTTCTAGGACTGCCCGATAAAATTAAAACTTTTTTCATAACTTGCTCCTTGTTGGGTCGGTATGGCGTTTAAATATCATCGCAATTAGTCTTCCAACCCTAAAAGATAGTCTGCGCTTACGTCTAATAATTTACATAAATCAAAAAAGACGGGCAAGGACGGGACATTTTCCCCTTTTTTCCACTTCGTCAAATTAGATTCGTCGATTTGCAATTTTTCCGCAAGCTCTTTTTGCGTCCACTTGCACCCTTTCAATTCCAACAAAAATCTTTCAGCAAATTTCATCACTATTCACCTTTTCTTGAATTATATTCAATATTTTATCAATTTTAGGGCATTTTTTGTTGACAATTGAATTAAACTCAATTATAATATAACTAATTTCTCGTAAAGTTTGCGCACTCAACAAAATCCCCGTTGGAAAGAATATTCCAACGGGGATTTTACCTTTAATTTACTATAAATTATTCAGCGCAGTTCTTTTTAAGGATTTCAAGGTTTTCGATGATTTCCTTAGGCATCTTGTCGCCGAAGTTTTCTGCATAGTAGTTGGTGATTTCTTCTGCTTCTGCTGCCCAACGAGCTTTGTCAACGTAAAGGAGCTTATCAAGCGTTTCTGCGGTGATGTCGCAGTTTTCGATGTTGATGTCCTTTGCGTAAGGAAGGTAGCCGATAGCCGTTTCTTGCGCTTCTACGTTGCCTTCGCATCTATCCAAAATCCAGTCGAGAACGCGCATATTGTCACCGAAACCAGGCCACATGAAGTTGCCGTTTTCGTCCTGACGGAACCAGTTTACGTTGAAGATCTTGGGTTGCTTTTCAGCGGGAACTTTCGCGCCCATGTCGATCCAATGTTGGAAATATCTGTCTACGGAATAGCCCATGAAAGGTTTCATTGCCATAGGGTCGTGACGAAGCACGCCTACTGCGCCCGTAGCAGCCGCCGTCGTTTCGGAAGACATAATCGTACCAACGAACGTACCGTGATTCCAATCTCTGGATTGATATACGAGCGGAGTCGTCGTTGCTCTTCTGCCGCCGAAGATGATTGCGGAAAGGGGCACGCCTTCTTTGGAGTTGAAAGCGGGCGAAATGCAAGGGCAGTTTTCTGCGGGAGCGGTGAAACGGGAGTTGGGGTGCGCTGCGTTGCGGCCGCAATCAGGCGTCCAAGGCTTACCCGTCCAGTCGATAAGTTCCGCAGGAGCTTCCTTCGTCAATTTTTCCCACCAAACGGTGTTGTCCTTAGGGTTAAGAGCTACGTTGGTGAAAATCGTGCCTTGCATCGTGGAAGCGAGCGCGTTGGGGTTGGATTTTTCGTTGGTGCCGGGAGCTACGCCGAAGAAACCGTTTTCGGGGTTGCAAGCCCAAAGTCTGCCGTCTTCGCCTACGCGAATCCAAGCGATGTCGTCACCTACGCATTGTACTTCGTAACCAGCGTCCAAATACTGCTTGGGGGGAATCAACATTGCAAGGTTGGTTTTACCGCAAGCGGAAGGGAACGCAGCCGCCACGTACTTCATTTCCTTATCTTGGGGACGTTTTACGCCAAGGATAAGCATATGTTCTGCCATCCAGCCTTCCTTTTTACCAAGGTTGGTTGCGATACGAAGCGCGAAGCATTTTTTACCGAGCAATACGTTGCCGCCGTAAGCAGAGTTTACGGAGATAATCGTGTTGTCTTCGGGGAAGTGCATAATATATCTCTTTTCGGGGTCTACGTTACATTTTGCGTGGAAGCCTTTTACGAAGTCGCCGTTTTCGCCAAGAGCGTCAAGACACATCTTGCCTACTCTGGTCATAATCATCATGTTGAGAACAACGTAGATGGAGTCGGTGATTTCGATACCGATTTTAGAGAAAGGCGAACCTACTACGCCCATGGAATAAGGAATAACGTACATCGTTCTGCCTGCGTACGCGCCCTTTGCAATTTCGTTTACCATTGCGTAAGCGTCCTTGGGAGCTTTCCATTTTACGATGGAATGGGGAAGCGCGTCTTCTTCCTTTTCACAGCAAATAAACGTTCTGTCTTCTACACGGGCAACGTCGTTTTCTGCCGTTCTGTGATAATAGCAGCCGGGCAATTTTTCTTGGTTGAGCTTGATGATTTCGCCCGTTGCGCAAGCTTCTTCTCTCAAAGCGTCTCTTTGCGCGTCGCTACCGTCAATCCATACCACTTTATCAGGGGTTGCGAACGCCTGACAATCTGCAACGAATTGAAGAACTTTCTTGTTGTTAGTCATAATATATTCTCCTTACTGAAAATTTTTTATCTGTTTTTTTGGGCTTGTTATGCGAAGCATATTTTTACACATACCGCACTTTTTCGCCAAGTATATTATAACACAAAAATCAAGGCTTGTAAACCGTTTTATGGAAATATTTTCCCAAAACACGCAAAAAAGCTTTTATTTCACCGCTTTTGCCCGTTTCCTGCCCTGCAAACGCGCGCTTTCTACTTCGCGATTATACGAAAACAGCCGATTTATCGACAAAGATATTTCCGTCGTTTCTTCATCGATACGCTCCGTTTCCGCAGGCGTATAGCGCACGTTGGAGAAAAAGAGCAAGATAATAGACGAATATCCCGTAAAAACGATGAGCGCGACGGGTAAAATTCCGCGTTGGAAAAGCAAGGAAATCGCCAGCAAAACACTGGAAAACACAAGCTCTTTCCACTGAAATTTCAAGGCGAAGCCAAGCCCTATTTTTTTAGACGATTTGGGCGTGACGATAAAACGGGCTTTTTTACCGAAGATGCCCATCGTTGCGGAGATGAGCGACGTCGTCAGCATCGACCCGTACAGCATAACCACGGAAACGGTGTACACAAGCGTCCGTAAGGGATTGAGCCGAAACGCCCACGTGATAAAGTCGTTGAGCATAGGCGAGAAAAAGAAAATGACCGTGGGAACGAGCATCCACAGCGCGTATACTCTGCCCAAATTCACTCCGATAACGGGAGCGAAGGTCAAATTGAGAAAAATGAAAAACGCAAACACCGCCGTCAAGGGCAAGTTGTAGGTGAAAAGGGCGATGTCCATTTTTTCATACCATTTCATTTTGGATTGCGCGATTTTCCCTGTGTATTTTTTGATAAATTCCAAATTCCCCTGCGTCCACTTGGAATGCCGTTTTTTAAAGGCTACGTAGTCGATGGGATATTCTTCCCGACACACGATATTCGGCGCAAACGCCACGAAATACCCCGCCCCGCGCGCTTCGATACTCAAACACAAATCTTCGGCAACGAGCGGCGGAAAACCGCCCGCTTTTTCATAACAATCCCGCTTTATCATCGCGCCGTGACCGAGCATCGTCGAAAACCCATAAAAGTGCTTCATCGTTTGATAGGTCGGCCAGTGGGAGTTGACCCCCACGTGAAAAAGCTTCATAAAAAAGTTGCGATTTCTGTCCGAAACGTGGTTTGCCTGCACGATACCCACGTTGTCGTAGGCGTAAAAATATTTCAGGCTTTCGTATAAATAATCGCGGGGCAAAATTTCGTCCGAATCCAAGATTACGTAGTAATCATACCCTTTTTCCAAGCATTCTTGGGATAAAAAATAATGATTGATATTGCCCGCTTTAAACCCGTCCCTATCCTTTCTCCGCACCACCTTAACACCGTGACGAAGCGCAAAATCGTTGACTTGGTTTTTATATTCTTCGCTTGTCGAATCGTCCAAAATGACCACGTCGAAATACGGATAGGTTTGGCACATACTGCGCTCTAAGCTTACTCCGTCAAAATCGTTGCAGGTACAGTACGCCAACAAAATTTTGTCCCTTGCCTTGGAAACGTCGGTGGAAATGACGGGGTAATACCTTTTATACAAACGCTCGCGGAAGATATAATACCAAATTACGTAGATAAAATCCTTGACGCCGTTCAGCCAAAAATAGGAAATGAAAACGCCGTTGAGCGCAAGCAAAACACGCGCCGCTATCTGCGCCGCCAAACCTATTTTTCTACCTTCAAAAAACGGTACGTTGACGATTTTAGGCACGAAATTCACCCATAAAAATATGGTGAGCGCCGTCCAAATACAAAGCATCGTAATATATAACGCGGGACTTTTTTTCATCGCGTCCCTTTCCCTTTTTCTTTGCCGAGCTGCCATTTCTCCCCCCTGCCTTGCGGTTATTTTCGCCTTTTTCGTGGCTTTTCTACCGCGCTTTTGCTCTTATTTTGGGTATCTTTTTTCAATTTAATTCCCAAAACGCGTTTTTCCTTACTTGACAAACGCTTTGTCTTGGTATATACTATATTGTAATCGAAAAAACAACTTGAAACGCCGTATACAATCGGTTAAAGGAATAAATATGAGAATTGTCGTAAAAGTGGGAACTTCGACGCTTGCCCACGAAACGGGAAAATTGAATATCAAACGCACGGGCGCGCTTTGTCGTGTTTTGAGCGATATAAAAAACGCGGGACACGAAGTCGTGCTTGTTTCATCGGGCGCAATCGGTATGGGGGTTGGGAAGCTTGGTTTGCAAGAAAGACCCAAGGATATCCCCACTAAGCAAGCCGCCGCTGCCGTCGGGCAATGCGAGCTGATGTATACCTACGACAGACTTTTTACCGAGTACGGGCATACGGTAGCGCAAATTTTATTGACGGGTTCGGACTTTTCCGCGCAAGATAGGCACGAAAACTTCAACAACACCATCACGCGGCTTTTATCGCTGGGGGCGTTGCCTATCATCAACGAAAACGACACCATTGCCACCGATGAAATCAAGGTGGGCGACAACGACACCTTGTCCGCTTTGGTTGCCGTAAGCGTGCAGGCGGACGTTTTGATTATTTTGTCCGACGTCAACGGTTTATACTCCGCCGATCCCCATAAAAACGCGGACGCAAAATTGATTGAACGCGTACCTGGTATGCCCGAATGGGTATTTTCCCTTGGCGGGGACGAAGGCTCGGCTTTGGGTACGGGGGGTATGAAAACCAAGCTGAAAGCCGCGAAAATTTGCGACGAGCAAGGCTGTGATACGGTGATTGCCAACGGCGAAAATCCCGAAATTTTGTACGACATATTAGAAAATCGGCAAACTGGGTATACTCGCTTTGTTTCGGAGAAAAAAGTATGAAAAGTACGCTTGAAATTTTAAAAAATGCCAAAGCGGCGGAAGCGGAGCTTGGGATTTTGGCTACGGATATAAAAAACGCCGCCCTTTTGACGATGGCGGACGAAATAGAAGGGCGCGCGGACGAAATTTTGACGGCTAACGCTTTGGATATCGAAAACGCGCAAGGCAAAATCGCCGACGTGATGATAGATAGACTGCGTTTGGATAAAAAACGCATTTTGGCTATGGCGCAAGGGATACGCGAAGTGGCGGCTTTGCCCGATCCCGTCGGCTCGGTCTTGGAAGAAAACACCCTTTACAACGGCTTGTCCGTCGTCAAAAAAAGAGTGCCTTTGGGGGTTATCGGTATTATTTACGAAAGCCGCCCCAACGTCACGTCGGACGCAGGCGCGCTGTGCTTCAAAAGCGGCAACGTTTGCGTATTACGCGGGGGCAGGGACGCGTTCAATTCATCTTTTGCCCTTGTTTCCATTATGCGCGACGCCCTTGAAAAGCAAGGTTTAAACCCCGATTTTATCAACGTTTTGGAAGATACTTCCCGTCAAAGCGCAACCGAGCTGATGACGGCGGTTGGGTACGTGGACGCCCTTATTCCCCGTGGCGGCGCGGGTTTGATTAAGGCGTGCGTGGAAAACGCGAAAGTGCCGTGTATTCAAACGGGTACGGGCATTTGCCACGTGTACGTGGACGGCGCGGCGGATATAAATATGGCTTTGGATATTATCGAAAACGCCAAAACTTCTCGACCGTCCGTTTGTAACGCCGAAGAAGTTTGCTTGGTGGCGAAAGAAATTGCAAACGAGTTTTTGCCCCTTTTGCATACGCGTATTTATGAAAATCGAGCTTTGGAAAACAAAACGCCCGTACAGCTTCGCTGCGATGAAGCTTCCTACGCAATTTTGTCCGATAAACCAGGCGTGGTGAAGGCAAGCGAGCAGGATTTTGATACGGAGTTTTTGGATTACGTGCTTGCCGTCAAGGTGGTGGAAAACGTGGACGAAGCCATCGCGCACATCCGCGTACATTCTACCAAGCATAGCGACTGCATCGTCAGCGCAAACGAAACAACCTGCGAGAAATTTGCGCTTTGCGTAGACAGCGCGGCGGTGTATATCAACGCTTCCACCCGCTTTACCGACGGCGGGGAATTTGGGAAAGGCTGTGAAATCGGCATTTCCACGCAAAAGCTGCACGCGCGCGGCCCGATGGGCTTGGAAGAGCTTTGTTCTTATAAATATATCGTAAAAGGACAGGGGCAGGTACGCGTTTAACAACGTTTTAGGTGAAAAATATGAAGTATACTTTGGGATTTATCGGCTGTGGAAATATGGGCGGCGCGCTGGCAAAAGCGGCGCTAAAAAGCTTGGACGGAGCGCAAGTCGCGCTTTGTGATTTCGACAGCGCAAAGGTGGAAAAATTTGTAAAAGAATACGGCGCGATAGCGGCTACGGCGCAAGAAATTGCGCAAAACGCCCGCTTTGTCGTTTTGGCGGTAAAACCGCAAGTGATGGAAAGCGCGATTGCGGACTTCGCGGAAATTTTACGCGCGCGGACGGACGTAACGGTGGTGACGATGGCGGCTGGGCTTTCGATTGCGGCGATCCGTCAATACGTCGGCGCGGACTTGCCCGTTGTTCGCATTATGCCCAACACCCCCGCTATGCTGGGCTTGGGTATGATTTTGTACGCGACGGACAAAGTATCGCAAACGGAAGAAAAAGCCTTTTTAGACGGGTTTGCGGCGGCTGGTTTGTTTGACAAAATCCCCGAAGCGGATATCGACGCGGGCAGCGTGGTTTCGGGCTGTGGCCCTGCGTTTGCGTACGCGTTTATCCAAGCGCTTGCCGACGGCGGCGTAGCGTGCGGCGTAGACAAGGACAAAGCCCTTTTATACGCGGCGCAAACGGCAAAAGGCGCGGCGGAAATGCTTTTAAAATTCGGCGACAGCCAAACGCTTATAAAAAACGTTTGCTCCCCCGGCGGCACGACGATTGAAGGGGTGAAAACCTTGGAAAGCGAAAATTTAAACGGCGTTGTGGTAGACGCGGTGAAAGCTTCGTATAAACGCACCTTGGAATTGAAAAAATAAAAATTTGTACGATAAAAGGCGACCCGTTTGGGTCGCCTTTTGGTTTTGTTTTTGAGATACACTCCACTCGCTTCCGCTCGGTCGGTATGACAAAGGAAAACAAGCTTTCGCTCGGTCGGTATGACAAAGAAAAACAAGCTTTCGCTCGGTCGGTATGACAGGGGAAACAAGCTTCCGCTCGGTCGGTATGACAAAGGAAAATGAGCTTCCGATCGGTCGGTATGACAAGGGAAAACAAGCTTTCGCTCGGTCGGTATGACAAAGGAAAACAAGCTTTCGCTCGGTCGGTATAACCGTTGAACTCGTACCTGCTCCTATCCAATTAGAATTTTATGCCGTAAAAGTTGTCGGGGTTTGCGGATAATTCTTGCTTTAAAAGCTCTGCCATAAACGCGCGGCGTTCGTCCAAGCTCGCCTTTTTAAAAAGGTGTTTCATTTTAAAAGCGCGGGCTTGTTTTTTATACTTGGTTTTCAACGCAGGAAACTGATAGCCGCCGTTTACGTAACAAACGACGTTGATTTCGTCGCCGCCTGAAACTTCGCGCCAGTCCACGAAATCCTTGCCCTTTTTAAAGCGGCAAATGTACACACAGCTGCTGTCCCCGCCCTTTTGATAAAGGTATTCAAAGACAAACCCTTTTTCCAAAAACGGAGCAAGCAATTTTTTTACGTTTTCCGCCATTACAACTTCGTTCATATTTATCCTTGGCGCTTGTCCTTATTCGCTGATCAAAACCGCTTTGATACGGCGCAAGCCGCTGCCGCAGCTTTGTTCTTTTTGAATTTTGAATTTGCCGAGCTTACCCGTCGATTCTACGTGCGGCCCGCCGCAAATTTCCTTGGAAAAATCACCGATAGTGTACGTTTTTACCACTTCGCCGTACTTGCTTTCAAACAAGCCCGTAAAGCCTTCCGTCTTGGCTTCTTCCAACGAAATTTCTTTCATCACAACGGGAATATCCGCCTTGATAACTTCGTTGACCATATCTTCCACCGCTTTGATTTGTTCCGCCGTCATAGGTTGGGGAAGGTTGAAGTCGAAACGCAATCTTTCTTCGGTGATATTCGAACCCTTTTGGTTGACGTCGGGCGAGCATACCTTTTTCAACGCCGCGTGCAACAAGTGGGTTGCCGTGTGCAAAGCCGTCGTCGCTTCTTTATGGTCGGCAAGACCGCAAGCGAATTTTTGCTCGCTGCCTGCTTTGCTCTTGTTTTGGTGTTCTTCAAACGCCGCTTTGTAACCGTCCAAATCCACCGCAAAGCCGCGTTCTTTCGCCATTTCGTCCGTGATTTCCACGGGGAAGCCGTAGGTATCGTACAAATGGAAGGCTTGCTTGCCGCCGATTACCTTTTCGGGTACGTAAGCGGGGTCTTTTTGGCTCATAAACGCGTTTTTGCGTTCGATACCGTTAATGCACTTTTCAAATTCTTTCAAGCCCTGCTGCAAGGTTTTGGTGAACTTTGCTTCTTCCTTGTCAAGTTCTTCGGCAATTTTCGCGCTGTTGATGACAAGTTCGGGATATACGTCCTTGTAATATTCGATAAAGGAAGCGGAAATCTTTGCAAGACTGCCTTCGGGAAGCTCGATTTTTCTACCGAAGCGTACCGCGCGGCGAATGATACGACGCAAAATATAGCCTTGGTCGGTGTTGGAAGGCACGATACCCTTTTCGTCGCCGAGCATAAAGGTTGCCGTACGGCAATGGTCCAAAAGCACGCGGAATGCCTTGGTCACTTCTTCGCTTTCGCCGTAGGTCTTGCCCGTAAGCTCTGCAATTTTCGCAATCGCGCCTTCGAAAATGTCCGTTTCGTATACGCTGGATTTACCGTTGAGTACGCAAAGCGCGCGTTCCAAGCCCATACCCGTGTCTACGTTCTTTTGCGAAAGCTCGGTATACGAGCCGTCCGCTTGCTTGTTAAAGCGCATAAATACGTCGTTCCAAATTTCAAGGAACGCACCGCAGTTGCAATCGGGGTTGCAGGTAGGAGAACATTTGGGTTTACGGATAACGAACATTTCGGTGTCCGTACCGCAAGGCCCCGTCAAGCCCGCAGGCCCCCACCAGTTGTTTTCTCTGGGCATGAAATAAATATTTTCCTTTTTGATACCCGCTTTTTCCCAAAGCGCAGCCGCTTCGTTGTCGCAAGGCAAGGTATCGTCGCCGCCAAAAACGGTGACGGCAAGCTTGTCCGACGGAATACCCAAATAGTTTTCCCCCGTCAAAAATTCATAGCTCCAAGGAATCATTTCTTCTTTAAAATAATCCCCCAACGACCAGTTGCCAAGCATTTCAAAAAAAGTACAATGTCTTTCGTCGCCTACGTCTTCGATATCCCCCGTACGCACGCATTTTTGCACGTCGGTAAGGCGGGTGCCCGCAGGGTGCTTTTCACCCAAAAGATAGGGTACGAGCGGATGCATACCCGCCGTCGTGAAAAGAACGGTGGGGTCGTTTTCGGGAATCAAAGAAGCGGAAGGGATTACCTTGTGACCGCGGTCTTTGAAAAAGCCCAAATACATTTCGCGTAAAGATTGTCCTGTATACGTTTTCATAGTTTTCACCTTATTTGTTTTGATTTTCTTTTACATTATATATTTACCGCAATTATTTGTCAAGTAAACACACGCGCGTGCGTAAAAAATACAAGTATTTTTTCAGCCCATCCCCCGCTTTGATTGACGAAAGCGCTCTATCGTGGTATAATATCCCCTGTTTATAAGATTTTTAAGGGACAAAGCATGCAAATAAACCTTTCCGACCATTTTACCTATAAAAAATTATTCCGCTTCACCCTGCCGTCGATCGTGATGATGATCTTCACGTCCATCTACGGCGTTGTGGACGGATTTTTCGTGTCCAATTTCGCGGGAGATACGGCTTTTACCGCCGTCAACTTCATCTATCCCGTCATTATGATTTTGGGCGCTTTTGGGTTTATGTTCGGCGCCGGCGGAAGCGCGTTGATAGGCAAAACGCTCGGCGAAGGAGATCCCAACAAAGCCAACCGACTTTTTTCCCTTTTCGTATACGTTTCCCTTGTATGCGGCGTAGCTTTGTCCGCCATCGGGTTTGTCACCGTTCGCCCGCTCGCCATATTGATGGGCGCGGAAGGGGAAATGTTAGAGCTTTGCGTATTATACGCGCGGATTATTTTGATTGCTTTGCCCGCGTTTATGCTGCAATTTGAGTTTCAAAGCTTCTTTATCACGGCGGAAAAACCGCATTTGGGGCTTGTCACCACCCTTTGCGCAGGCGGCGCGAATATTGTATTCGACGCTTTGCTTGTCGGCGTATTCCCCTTTGGTATCGTCGGCGCGGCGGTTGCCACGGCAATCAGCCAAATCGTCGGCGCGGCAATCCCCCTTGTTTATTTCTTCCGACCGAACAAAAGCCTGCTCCGTCTTCGCAAAACGCGTTTTGACGGCAAAGCCCTTTTAAAAGCGACCATCAACGGCTCGTCCGAGCTGATGAATAACATCGCTATGGCTCTCGTCGGTATGCTCTACAACGTGCAACTGATGAAGCTGGCAGGTAACGACGGCGTGGCGGCGTACGGGGTTTTGATGTACGTTTGTATGGTGTTTAACTCCATTTTCATCGGGTACGCCGTCGGCGTATCCCCCGTCATCAGCTACCACTTCGGCGCGCAAAACAAAAACGAAGTAAGGGGTTTATTAAAAAAGAGCTGCATCATCATCGGCATTTCGTCCGTTGCCATGTTTATTTTATCCGAAACGCTTGGCTATCCTTTCGCTTACTTGTTCGTAGGCTACAAGCCCGAGCTTTTGGAAATGACCAGCAGAGCCTTTTTACTCTTTTCCACTTGCTTCCTGTTTATGGGGCTTTCCATTTATTTCTCGGCGTTTTTTACCGCGCTCAACGACGGGCTGACTTCCGCGCTCATTTCCTTTTTGCGCACCCTGCTTTTCCAAGCTTCCGCGGTCATTTTCCTGCCTATGCTCTTCCACGAGCCGCTGGACGGGGTGTGGATTTCCGTTACGTTTGCGGAAGGTATGGCGCTGATTACTTCGCTCATTTTCCTGTTTGCAAAGCGTAAAAAATACGGCTATTTATAAACAAAAGTCAAACGTGAAACAAATTTTCGACAAAATCAGATAGATAAAAAGGAGCTCTCGCGGAGCTCCTTTTTTTGCGTTCGTTATTTACATTTTCGAAAGTTCGTAACCCGTTTTGCTGTCTTTAACGGCATAGCCCATTTCCGCAAGCTTGGCGCGAAGCTCGTCGCTCTTCGCCCAATCGCGGTTGGTTCTCGCCGCCCATCTTTCTTCCGCTATTGCTTTTACTTCGGCGGGGATCTCTTCGGCGTTCTTTGCTTCGTACCAGGTCTTATATTCCTTGGCGTTCTTTACGAACAAGCCAAGAAGCGCGTACGTTTTACGGATTTGCACCGCCGCGCCAAGCGCCGCGAACAAATCCCCCGTCTTGCCAACGCTCAGCCACTTTTTCATATCCTTGAAATAGCCGAAAAGGTTGGAAAGCGCAAGCGCGGTGTTGAAATCGTCGCTCATACAAGCGTTGAACTCGTCTTCGATTTTTTGCACGTAGTCCGCCGCACGAACAGCGTCTTCTCCGTCCACGGTAAGCTCCATACCCTTGCATTTCAACATAACTTCGTCGATAATCGCAAGCACGGAATAGAAATCGTAGAGATGTTTTTCCGCTTCGGGGAACAAATCGTCGGTGATATTGATGTCGTTGCGGTAGTTGGTTTGCAAAAGCGCAAATTTCACTGCTTCGTCCGAATATTTTTCCAAAAGGTCGGCAAGAAGCAAGCTATTGCCAAGCGATTTGCTCATTTTTTGCCCGTTGACCTTGATAAGACCGTTGTGCGTCCAATATTTGACGAACTGCTTGCCCGTCAAAGCTTCCGTTTGCGCAATTTCGTTTTCATGGTGGGGGAAAATAAGGTCTCTGCCGCCACCGTGAATGTCGATTTGTTCGCCAAAGGCTTCCCTATTCATTGCCGAGCATTCGATATGCCAGCCCGGTCTGCCCTTGCCCCAAGGGGATTCCCAGAAAATTTCGCCCGGTTTCGCGCTCTTCCAAAGGGCGAAGTCGTAGGCGTTTTTCTTTTCTTCGTCGTTGTCTACGCGCACGCCGTCCAAGGCGTCTTCAATGTTACGATTGGACAATTTGCCGTACCCAGGGAAGGATTCAACGTCAAAATACACGTCGCCTGCCTTGGTGGGATAAGCGTGTCCCTTTTCAATCAAAATGGAAATAAAGTCGATGATGTTTTGGATATTTTCCGTAGCCTTCAACCAAACGTCAGGGTCGTCTACGTGGAACTTTCCCATAATTTCGTTGATGTTTTCAATCATTTTCGCTGCGTATTCGTCCGCAGGAATCCCCGTTTCGTGGGATTTTGCAATGATTTTATCGTCTACGTCCGTGTAGTTACGCGCGTACGTAACGTCATAACCGAGCTTTTTCAAATATTTACGCATAATATCGTAAATCAACGCTTGATATCCGTGACCGATATGCGCTTCGCCCGATACGGTGATACCGCAGGCGTACATTTTTACCTTATTCCCTTCCAAAGGGATAAATTCTTCTTTTCTTTTCGTTAAGGAATTGTAAATCTTCATTTTGTTCTCCTTTTGCTCTTTTTATCGTTCAACGCGTACCTGGTACGCTCATTTTTTCTCGTTTCTCTTTTTTTCCGCTTCGATTGCCGCTTGTTTTGCCATTTCTTCCTTGGCTTCAAAGGACAAAGCCGTGTTCGCTATAATCCCCGCGTGCGTGCTGTCGTGCATTTCAGGCGGACGAACGCGCACTACGCGCCCGGGCACACCCACAACGGTTGCATACGGCGGTACTTCTTTTAAAACGACAGCGCCTGCGCCGATTTTTGCGCCTTCGCCAACGGTGAACCCGCCAAGCACCTTCGCCCCTGCCGAAAGGGTTACGTTTTCCATAATGGTGGGATGGCGTTTGCCGCGCTCTTTCCCCGTACCGCCCAAAGTTACGCCTTGATAAATCACCGTGCCTTTATGCACTTCCGCCGTTTCGCCGATAACCACGCCCGAGCCGTGGTCGATGAATACCCCCCCTTCGATTTTTGCCGCGGGGTGGATTTCTATACCCGTCAAAAAGCGCGCAAACTGGCTGACACACCGCGCGAGTAATTTGAATTTGATTTTATGCAAGCGATACGCAAGGCGATGCCACGCCAAAGCGTGCACCCCCGAATACGTCAATAAAACTTCAAAAGAATTTCTTGCCGCAGGGTCGTTGGCTTTGGCGGCTTTGACGTCTGCGTGTAAATTTTTAAACCACATAGCTGTTCTCCTACGTTTGTTATTTTATTTTGTGTTTCTCTATTCGACAACGAAGTATTGCGCCGTATTCCGCCATCGCAAACTTCAAATGCAAGCAAGACAAGGCGTCGTGAGCACGCCGATGGGAGCGTACATAGACGTACGTGACCAAGGCACGCGGAGCGACAACGAAGTATTGCGCCGTGTTCCGCCGTCGCAAACTTCAAATGCAAGCAAGACAAGGCGTCGTGAGCACGCCGATGGAAGCGTACATAGACGTACGTGACCAAGGCGCGCGGAGCGACAACGAAGTATTGCGCCGTATTTCAAGTTTGCAAAAAAAAGAAACACCGACTTTACACTATGTAAAGGCGGTGTTACTCGCTGTTCCACTTTACTTCAAAAAACACAAAAGCGTTTTTCCTTTCCTGCCCGATGACGGGGGCAAGCCGCAGATGATTAGTCTGTCCTAATAACGCGGAAACGCACTTTCGCCGCTTTCAAAACCCTGTCGCGCTCACAGCCCACGGCGCAAACTCTCTGCTTTGTCTTGAAAAACGGGTACTCTTTTCCCGCTCGGTATTGAATTTTCAATTATTATAACATAGTATATGCAAAAAAGCAACTATTTGGGCAATATTATTTTAAATACAAATTACTTACTTTGTATTCTTGCAAAGCTTGCTCGCGCATCGTCACGTTGTACACCCTTTGTTGCAAAAGATAGCACAAAATTACGTCCTTCACAACAGAAAAATCCCATTCAAAGCCCGCAAGAGAAAGCAAAATTTCGGTGTCGTCAAAGGACATATGCGCCGCGAGCGCGATTGAGAAGACCAAATTTTTGCTGGGCAAGAACTTACCTTTGCGCACGCCGCGCCAAATTTCTTCATCGACGGTTAAGGCTTCCAAAGCGTCCTTGTCCGCAAAATCGTACTTTTTCATAAAAATATTCAAATTTTTATAAAAAGCGCACTTGGAAAAGCGGGATTTTATCCGCGCGAAAAGGCTTTGCGGAGCAAAGGAAAAGGAAAAGGTCGTGTCAACCATACGGTTTTTGAGCTCCAGCAAAATTTCGTCCTTTTTTTCCTGTTTCGCAAGGCGCATGGTATTTGCGGGCAGAGTATAGGCGCGGGTGCGGCCGAACTCGTCCACTTCCGAAGCCTGCATCATAGGCATTTTATAACCGGGCAAAATAGAAATTTTGTCATAGCCTTCATATTTTTCGCAAAAAAACGCGTCTAAATCCGCAATAAAATCTTGCATAATCTTCCCTTCTTGGTTTGTTTTTACCATTATAGCATATTTACAAAGCTTTTCGCAAGCAAAAGCAGGTGAAATTTTTTTCACCTGCTTGTTTTTGTTGGATTATAAAGCTACTGTACCATCACTGCAAACCACTTCCGTCGCAGGTACTTCATAATTCCATCTATAACCTTTCTTAATAGCATTCCATTCTTCAACCGTGCCTTTAAACGTAATACTCGTCAAACGCCAGCAATGTTCAAACGCACTATTCCCAATACTAGTCACACTATCAGGAATAATTATTTCCGTCAAACAATCACATGAAGAGAATGCATAGTACTCAATACTTATCACACTGTCAGGAATTACTACTTCCGTTAAATAAGCTAACTGATAGAATACACCATCCCCAATACTTGTCACGCTGTCGGGGATAATCACTTCCATCAAATAACAAGATTCAAACGCCCTATCCCCAATTTCCATAACAGGCAGACCTTTATAGCTTGCAGGAATAACAATCTCAAAATCAGCTTGTCTACCAATCCCCGTCACCGAATAATACGTGCCGTCTGCACTCAACGTAAATTCCAAACCTAAACTCGCTCCACTACCCCAAATTTCTTCATCCGAAGACGATTCCACTTCCGAACTTTCAATATCGCTGGAAATCTCATCATCGTTAGAAGCTTCTATTTCCGAACTTGCTTCGTCCGAAGATACTTCCACTTCCGAGCTTACTTCGTCCGAAGATATTTCCACTTCTTAGCTGTCTTCCGTAGAACTGCTTTCTATGGAGCTGCTTTCTATCGAGCTATCCGCCGTTGAGCTTTCGCTACCCTCGCTGCTTCCACTCGTCGCGCCATTGCCACCGCAGGCTGCGCAACCGCCATTACCGCCGCACGCCGCGCCAAACGACAATACGCCCAAGCATAAACACGCCAAAAGCCAAATGAAAAACTTTTTCCCTTTCATAACACTTCTCCAAATGTGGTATTGTATATATTTTATCGCATAGTGATAAAGCTGTCAAGCCTTTAAAAACATTCCGTAATAACGCTCTGTCCTTAAAAATCACTTTTTCACACGGGAAAAATGATAAAAAATCACGAAAAAGAAGAAAAAATGTTAAAAATGATTAAAAAATCCTTTCATTTGGTTGCTTTTTTGTGATTTTTGTGATAAATTTAAAGCGTAAACAAAAACACACAAAGGAGCTTTGCTATGAAGCGGGAACGCATTTCGGAAATTTCTGAAATTTTAGACAAGCGCGGTAAGTTGACCTTGGAACAGTTGGAAGAATATTTCCCCAACGTTTCCCAAATGACTTTGCGCAGGGATTTGTTTCAATTAGAAGAAGAAGGGAAAATTATCCGCGTGCGCGGCGGGGCTATGTCCGTGCGCGAAGTTCAAAAGACTTCGGGCGTGCCTTATACCAAGAAAACGACTATGCATACGGATGAGAAAATCGTTATCGCGCAAAAAGCGGCGGGGCTTATCGACGACGGCGTTTCCATTTTCATTGACGGCGGCACGACGGCTTTGTATTTGGCAAAGGAAATGCCCGACAAGGTGTGCAACGTGTTTACCAACGGTTTGGCTGTCGCAACGGAGCTTTCCAAGAAGAAAAACGTTGTCGTCAATCTTTTGGGCGGTCAGCTTATCAAGGAAAACTTGTCCACGGCTTCGTCCTTTTCTTCTCTGTATTTTACGGACACGAATTTTGAGCTTGCCATTATTTCTTCGTCGGCGTTTACCCCCGAAAACGGGTTTTCGTGTAATTCGCAAATGGAAGCGGAGCTGCTTCGCGTGATTTGCAAAAAGGCAAAATTTGTGTATATGATGCTCGACAGCTCGAAAATCGGCAAAATCAAGCCTTACACCTTTGCCCGCCCTTCGGACATCAACGTGCTTATTACCGACGACGATTTCCCCGAAGATTTAAAGGATATGTTTAAGTCGCTCGACATCGTTGTCATTTAAGCGTATTTTTAATTTCATCGCATACCTGGTATGCCCAAATTAAAAACAACCCCGCGTGAAAACGCGGGGTATTCTTTATGCAAAAACAGTCGAACGCAAACTTAAAAAACGAACCACATAAGGCTGGATACAGTTTTCGCTCGTTTAGAACGGAAAAACGGCGTAGATGCGAGCCAAGCGTGAGCTTGGATGCAGTCTTACAATTTTTTCGCTCGTTCTTTCAGGAAGTAGACGACTGTGCGAGCGACATTATTTAGATACAGTTTTCGCTCGTTTAGAACGGAAAAACGGCGTAGATGCGAGCAAGACAAGGCGTAGCGAGCACCCACAAAGGAGCGTACAATAGACGTACGTAACTGCGTGGGCACGGAGCTACAACGCTGTATTGCGACGCATATACGTCGTTTTTTACCAGTCTTGCTTTTTCAAAGATTTGTCCTTCACGTCGTCGTAGTACGCGAAGTAGCGTTCTTTAAACGCGGCAGGGGTCAAGGGCAATGCTCCGTCCCTATCGTCCGCTTGCATACGGTCTAATAATTCCTGCAACTCATCGGGCGTGAAATCGCCAAGCTCGGTTTCTTCACCGTACGTTTGTAACAATTTTAAAATATCTAATTCCGACATTATATTTCCACCTTTATATGCTCGCCGCGGCATGGCACGATGATATAGGTAAAGCCGATGCTTTTCAGCATTTCCACCACTTCATCCCACTTTTCCGCAATCCGCCACGGGTCGTGCGAATCCGAACCGAACGAAATTTTTCTACCGCCAAGCTCGTAATACCTACGCACGATATTTTCATCGGGTATCGCCTTTTGCGGCAACTGCTTGCTGGACGTATTCACTTCCAAAATTTTGTCCTTAGCGATAATCGTAGACAAAATATCGTCGATTTGTGCGCCGAACATAGCCTTTTCAAAGCTTTTATCTTCATAGCCCACGTAGCGGGCTACGTAACCGATATGCCCTACAATATCATACGGATACGGCGCATCCAAGCTACGGCGGATAATCGCCAAATATTCCCCGTACACCTTTGCCTTGTCGCCTACGGGCGGGTAGTAATAGTAATCCTTTCCGTTGGCAGAATGTACGCTGTTGATCACGAAATCGGGGGCGTATTTTTGGAAATCTTCTTGGTATTTTGCCTTGGCGGCTTCGTCGTCCGAATACCCAAATTCCGCGCCGACAAGCACGTTCATCACCCCTGCGTAGTCTTCCTGCAAGTGCCTGCCTTCGTGGAAATATGCGTCGGCATCAAAGCCCGCGATAAGCGCCGCTTCGTCCTTATCCAAGCAGGATAAATCGTAATCATAATTAAAATGCTCGCTCACGCCGTAAAACGCGACGCCTTTTTTTTGCGCCGTTGCCAGCATTTCTTTTAATTCCGCGCGCCCGTCAAAGGAATGTGTGGAATGGGTGT
>JBGVRC010000122.1:0-15941 GCA_045128055.1 Candidatus Scatosoma sp.
CCACCAGCCTTGCGTACTTGTGTCTGCGGGAATGTAATATTTAAAGGATACCGTACTGCCGCCCGCATACGCTTGCTTGGTGATAAGCGATATACTTTCGTCCACGTTAAAGGTACGCTTCAATGCGTAATTATCCGCTGTAACAATCGTATCGCCGCCAGTACTTTCGCCCGGGTTCGTCCAATAATCTTCCTTTTCAATCTTTATGTTCGAAGGGTTGGCGAAATTTTCCAACGATAACCGTTCTTCTTGGGAAAGACCATCTTCGTATTTAAGCGCCATTTGCGCTACGTACGCGATACTTCTGCCGTTTTCAACAAGGTCAATATCCGCATAATTATAAACGCCGTCTTTCAGCGTGTACGCTACGCCTACAAAAGACATATCGTAATTGTACGTGTTGATTTCCGTAAGGGAGTAGGAGATTTTATATTCTCCCGTTTCTTTGTCTATGTACACACCGCAAATTTTGTTTGCGTATTGCGATTCCGCGATGCTGTTGTCCGCAAAATATTGAAAATAATCCGTTTTATCGTTCCAACCGCAATTTTCCCAAGCCGTTTCGGGCAAAATAAGCATACCGTATTGATACGCTTTATCGTAATTATCGATTTTTGCCGTAAACTTAATACCAGGCGACGTTTTACGCGTGCTTGCGCCGGAAACCATCGTAACGATAGGCGCTTCACCCGAAGCGTCTACGCTTACGTTGGGCAAGCTCGCCCAAGCGCCTGCAACAAACCCCAACGCCGCAACTGCGCTGCAAAGAGTTATAAGCAAGTTTCTTTTTTGTTTTCTCATATCTTTATACTCCTATTCGAGTTTTTATACAGCTATAAAATATTAACGACCACGCAACACATATACCCCATAAGATATATGCGTTGCGCTTTGTTTTTGTGTTATTTGCTAAACGGAATAACAAACGCGCCTTCGCCGGGTTGCAAGGAAATCGTCGTATTGCCGTTTTCCAGCTTTTTAACGACGTATCCGCCCTGTTGATACACCAACGCGTGCGTTGCGTTTGCAAAGGCGAGATTTACCGTATCCACCGTATTTTCCGCTACGGTAATCGGGTCGGTATAGTTGACGACCATAAAGCCGTCGGTTGCGCTCATTTCCCCGTCTGCATCCTTAAAGTTGCCGATAAGGATATCCGCCGTAGAACTAAACTGCGTCAATCGAGAATGGCTTTCTACCGCTTTTTCCAGTAATCGAAGGGATACGTTGTAAGCCCCAACGTCTTTATACATAACGCTTTCCCACGTAAAGTGGCGATACGCGTCTTCAAAGGCGTGAATTTCGTTGTTGACTTCCTTAGCCCAATAATACGCCTTAGAACGCTGTCCTGTTCTAAAATCAATAAGCGAATTGTTAGAGCCTTCCCCAATCGTATAATGGTTGGTATACGTATAATACGCAATATTTGTCGAACCGAACGCGAGATTAGAATACGCTTGGAAACGCAAATCGTTTGCGCTTGTTATCGCCCTATGCCCTACTTCTTGCGTTTTTGCCCAAAGGAAGGTGTGCAATTCTAAATCGTACGCCTTGCAATATTGCGCTACGATTTCCAAATTGAGCAAATGCGTAGCATTCACCCCGCTTTCGTTTAAGGGATACTGATCGTAACTGATATATCCCAAAAGCGGACCGATGTTTTCGCTGTAATACTCCAACATTTTTTCGTAGCGTTCACGCGGTTGCCCCGTCATACTTTCGTAAGGCAACAAATTGACGTAGGCTTTGGCGTCAACCCCTTTTTCAGCCATTAGCTCTTGATAGAGCTTTACCTGCCAGTAGAGCTGTTCCAATTCGCAGTAATCCCACGTACCGTCGCTGTTTTTCGTCGGCAAAGCGGGTTCGTCCGCGGCGAAATTGCCGCCGTAGGCTTCGCTTTCGTAGTAGGTCGTCCCTTCTCCGAACATAGCCGTTATTTTTTCTTCGTAAAGCGACATCCAATTATCTTTGAGATAATTGTACACGTCCGCCCCGATAACTTCTTTGCCGTAAGCGTCGTAATATTGATTGTCTTTTCTTGTTAAATTGAAGAAATCAGGATTGATATCGGGACGAACGAAGTTGTAAAATCTTTCGTTGAGAACGTAATAGGTAATTCCGTACTTTTCCGCCTGCGTCAAAGCCAGCAAAGCGTCTTTTTCCGCTTTTTGATCAGCAGTAAGCGAAGTACCCGTCGTTCTGCCTTCATACAAAGCGAGCGATTGCGTAAAGCCCGCTTCCGCCAAATATTTATACTGTTCGGCGGTTATAAGGTTGGGTTTCCCGTATTACCAGCCCAGTTTTCTACCGTTACGGGCGCGTAAGCCGTGATGTCAATCCCTTGCGTTTCGTTATAGACAGGCGCGGATTTTGCAACAACGAGCGTGGACGCCGCAAAGCCCATACCGTAAGACCAGTAGTTATCACGACCTACCTTTTGCGCGGAATCAACGAAAATCGTCGATTTTTCATTGTCGAACGTATCCGTATCCGTACCGCTTGCGTAAGTAATGGAGAAGTTGTCGATATTGACAACGGAGCCCGTGCCGCCAACCGCGGGACAAATTACGAAATAGAAATAATACGTGCCTTGCGTATAGTCGCCGCCGAAAAGCTGTTCGCCGTTTGCGTAAACCGTGAACGTCGTGTCGGTGAACGTAATTCTGTACGTATAAACGCCCGTGTCTTGCTTTAACATACCAAGCTTAGGCGAATAGCAGTTGACTGCGTCCAAATTATCATCATACGAGAAGTTGGTAGGGTCGGTCGTATAAGACAAGCCCCATCTTGCCGCCGTTGCATTACCCGTCCATTGCGCCGTAAAGGAAATTTCCGTTACGTTAGCATACGTTTTGTCCGTAATCATAGCAATTCTTTCATTGCCGCCGATTGCCGCCGCCTCAAAGGTAAGCATCGTGTTGCCCGACAAAGACACCGTGCCTTCGCCAAGCCCTACGTATGCAAGATTTGCCTTGAAAATGCTTTCTTCCAAGCCGTTGTTGAAGGTTTCCGTTACGCTACCTACCGTGAAGTCGTCAATGTACACGCAACCGTTCCAATTTTGATAGCCGCAGAAATACACATAGTAAGGACCGCCTTCGGGCAACGTAATGCTGTATTCTACCCATTTACCCGTTTTAAGCTTGTCGGGGTTAGGGTTCGCGCCGCCGCTGGGAGCAACGGGGCCGTTACCTACCGCCCAGAAGTTAGGGCTGCTACCGTTCGTATCCCAACAAATAGACCACCAATCGCCAATCGTTGTTTCTTCGGGAATGTAATATTTGAAAGTGATTTTACTGCCGCCTGCGTACGCTTCTTTGGTAATAAAGGTAGAAGCGTTGTTTTCAAAGCTGTTGGTAAAATCCAGCTTCGCCGCGTATTCGCCAGGAACAAATCCCGTTTTACCGCCTGCAATCGTGATTGCGTCGGGTTTAGAATCGCGGTTATCAAGGAAAATACCGTATTCGCCGTTGTTAAACGTTTCGGTTACAATATTGCCGATTGCAAAGTTGTCGATGATTACGTAGCCGCCGCTCCATTCGCCAATTGCGCCTGCGAAATAGAAATACCATTCGCCTGCGGGAATCGTCACCGTTACCGTATTCCAAGCGTCTTGTACGTTGGTAGGAAGCGCATAAGCAGAGTTTTCCGCCGTCGTATGCGATTCAACCATACCCGCATAAATATCCGCGTTGGTATTGCTGGTCGTCCAGCCAAGCGTCCACCATTTGCTATTGGTATTTCCCGACATATAATAATCGAAAGTAATTGTAAGCGTACCGTCGCTGACGTACGTTTCGGACGTAATAAAGGAAGGCGTGGTCTTCGTAGAAGAAATCATATCCATTTGAAGTTTTGCGCCAAATTCGCCGTTAAGCGGTTCCCAACCTTCACCTGTCTTCACCGCATTCACATTCAATATGTCGAAAATGCTGTTCTTTATGCCGTTATTAAAGGTTTCTACGTCGCCGTCAATACTGAAATCATCGATAAGCACGTAAGCGTTTTCGCCGTTAAGCATCCATCTGCCTGCGCTTGCGCCTACTTCACTTACAAAATAGAGATAGTAAGGTCCGCCTGCGGGCAACATATATTCTACTTCCACCCATTCGCCCGTCGTCTTAGGCAAATCGAAGTGACCTTCGCCTTCGCCGTCTGCATAGTACTTAGGCGTATTGGTAGGCGCGTAGCCCAACCACCACCAGCTTGTAACCGTATCCGCGGGAATGTAATACTTGAAGGAAATCGTGCTGCCGCTTGCATACGCTTCTTTCGTGATTTGAGAAGGCATTTCGTCCATACCGATATTGAAGATATACTTCATCGCAAGCTCGCCTTCCGTGGGTTCGTCGGGAATTGCGGCTTCTTCATAGCCTTCGCCTTCGGTGATTACGCTGTCTACCAAGACTTTGAAGATACTCTTCGCTACCCCTTTATTAAAGGTTTCTACTTCGCCGTCAATCGTAAAGTTATCAATATAAATTACTGCGTTTTCGCCGTTGCACATCCATCTGCCTGCTCCGCCGCCTACTTCGGTTGTGATGTAGAGATAGTAAGGGCCGTCTACGGGCAACGTAAATTCTACCTTCGTCCAAACGCCCGTCACTTGGCTGGGTTGATAACCCGTGCTTGCGGACGCCGCCGCATAATAATCGTCAGGCGTAAAGTCAGAGCTCTTCGTCGTCCAACCAATGCCCCACCAGCTCGTAACCGTGCCTTCGGGGATATAGTACATAAAGGATACCGTACTACCGCTTGCATACGCTTCTTTCGTAACCAAAGCAACGGCTTCGCCACCAACGTTACAAGTATATTGCATCGAGTATTCGCCTTCTTCTACCGTTACTTCTACGTAACCGTCTGTATATTCGATGGCGTCAGGCGTGTTCACGTTGAATAAGCCTGCCGCAGGTCCCTTATTAAAGTCATCCGTTTCGCCGTCTACCGTGAAGTTGTCGATGAGTACGTAGCCCGTACCGTCGCCCCATTCGCCTACTGCGCCGCCAAAGTGGATATAGCCGTTTTCGGGCATCGTAAACGTCATGGTTTGCCAAGCGCCTTTAATGATATTAAAAGGAGCGATAATCGTGCTTGTGCCGTGTTCTTCATACACACAGGTATCGTTGGGGTCGATTGCGTGGTAAACATTAAACCAAGAAGTCGTTTCGCCTACGATATAGTATTTGAAAGAAACTTCGCTACCCTTTGCGTACCAGGTTTTGGTGATAAAGCTTGCGCGCGTGTTATAAGCGCTGTCGAGTTTATCCACGATAATTTTCGCCGCGTATTCCCCTTCTTCGATTTCGGGAACATCAGGCGTATCGGGATCTTCGCCGCCGTCGGGAATGACTACGTCCGCAACGGGCTCGGTGCCTTCCGCTTTCTTAACGGCGCCGTTTACCGTAAATTGTCCCGCTCCTAACTCCGTTTCGAAGTTGTCGATAATGCGTTCATCGTAGCCGTAACCGTCTACAAGGGTGAAGTTATCGATGTAAATAGGGTTGTTTTCAAATTTCGGACCGTGCGCTTCGCCGATGAAATATACGTAATAGCCCTTGGACATATCCAAGCCTACTTCGCTCAACGTAACGTTCACTTTAACCGTGCCGTTGAGTTTGATAATACACTTATTATCGGCAAACGTTGCCTTTACTTTCATCCAGTTGCCGTTTGTCGTCGTTTGATCGTTGAAGGCAAGTCTGGTATCGTAAATCAACGCGTCCGTACCGTTAGGCGCGTAGCCGTTGGGGTCTTCCGTCAACGCAATACCCCACCAAGAAACCGTCGCGCCCGTTTTTACGTCAAAGCTGATTTCGGAAATATCGTTGTACGCTTCTTTCGTAACAAAGCTCAAAGGATCGCCCACGTCATAAGCAAAATTGTAAAGGTCAAGCGCTAAACCCCAGTTATCGATTGCGGGGTCTTCGGAAGACTCGTCTTCTTCCGAGCTTTCAATTTCTTCAGAACTTTCAACTTCTTCGCTGGAAGCCACTTCTTCGGAAGACTCTACGATTTCTTCGCTGGACACTTCATCTTCGGAAGAGTCTACAACTTCTTCGCTGGAAGTCACTTCTTCGGAAGATTCCACTACTTCTTCGCTGGAAGCCACTTCTTCGCTGGAAGCTTCGTCTTCGGAAGAGTCTACTACTTCTTCGCTGGAAGCTTCGTCTTTGGAAGATTCTACCACTTCTTCGCTGGAAGCTTCGTCTTCGGAAGATTCTACCACTTCTTCGCTGGAAGCTTCGTCTTCGGAAGAGTCTACTACTTCTTCGCTGGAAACCACGGAGTCCGGAGCGGAAGAGCTGCTTTCCCCGTCGTTACCGCCGCAGGCGGCGAACAAAGCCGTTGAAAAAGTCAACGCTGCAAGTAATGATAAGAGTTTTAATTTTTTCATAAAATTCCCCTTTGAATTTTTATTTTCCCTTTTCATTTTTACAAAGTAAAAAACTTTGCCGTTTCGCTTGATAAAAGCAAACGAATTACAATCGTAACCATTCTTACTTTGTAACTACATTATAATATATAATTTTCACCTTTTCAACAAGGATATTGCTGTATTTTTCGGGAAAATTGCTGTTTTTTGTTTGCTTTTTAAAATTTTTGCTGTTATAATAGGGATATGAGACAATTTACGATACCCCCCAACTTTTTAGAGAGTATAGAAAAATACACCTTTCGTTTGTACGAGCGTATGGAATACAGGGGCGACTGGAAAAGCATTATACATATGCACCCCCATACGGAAATTTTCTTCGTAACCGACGGCAACGGTGTTTTTCGTACCAACGAAGGCGATTTTCCCATTCAGCGCGGAACGCTTATCATCAATACGCCCGCCGTACCCCATACCGAATTATCTTCGTCGCGAAATCCCCTTTCCTACGCTGTATTCGGCGTGGATAATTTGACGTTTACGCAACCGGGGTCGTCGGAAAAGACGTATTTCTTCGATTTTTCTTCTCGGTATAATGAAATTTATCACGTGCTTGAAGTGATAGAAGACGAAGACGTGCAAAGAAAACCCTTTTGGCAACAAGCGATTTTCAACGAGTTTAACGACTTTATTTTATTCTTGCTTAGAAACACCAACTTGGTCACTTTGCCATACGATTCTTCGACGAAGCCCAACGCTATCAGTCAAATCCACGATTATATTCACGCCCATTACCAAGAAAATCTCACTTTGGAGAGTTTGGCTGAGCTTTGTTTCTTGAACAAATACTACTTGGCGCACGCTTTCAAGAAAAAATACGGCGTGACCATTTTCGCCTATCTAAACGCTTTGCGTTGCGAAGGCGCAAAGCGGCTGTTGCAGTCCACGAATATGTCTATCACGGAAATAGCCATTTCCGTTGGATATAACGCAAGCTCTCACTTCTCGGAATGTTATAAAAAGATAATGGGGGAAACGCCTGCGCAAACGAGAAAAAAATTCTATCAAAAAAAATAAAATCCCATACGAATCTCACAAAAAAACCGACGGTCGCAACCGTCGGTTTTTTTAATACTTTTCGCTTTATATTTTTATTCAACGCGTACCTGCCCCTTCCATTTTGCTTTTTCAAGAAAAAACAAAGCTACTTATTTTATAAAATTATCTCTTTGTATCCATCGGGAAGAAGCGCGCTCCTTTTCCCGCCCTTTACGCTGATTTTCGCAACGCCGCCTTGTACGGGGAAGGCAAGTTCCCCGTCAATTTCCGCAGATTTTTTATGGAAATAGAATATCTTGTTCTTTTCGTCAATCGACTTCAAGCCGACCAACGCTTTGGTTATATACATACCGACCACCGCGCCAAAGCCGTGATTACAGCTTGCATTATCGGCAAAAAGTTCCCAAATCGTACTCGTCGCAGCCGCCATAGCGCGGAAAGTTTTTGCGCATTCCTTCAACGTTAAGTCACACTCCCCTTCTTTATCCAAAAGCGCCAAGCGGAGTACGTAACCCATAAACATATTCGACGGCGCAATTTCGGGATAGGCGTTTTCCGCCCTAAACGCGCCGAAGCGAGTGATAATTCTTTGGTAAAAATCAGGATTTTCCGCTCTGGTTATCACGTCGAAAAATGCCGCGAAATATTGACAAGTTTCGCTGATATTGTTTTGTACGATAAGTTTTCCGTCTTTACGAACGGCGTTATCTACGAAATATTCGCCGTTGTAAGACATACGCAGTATCGTTTGTTTCAAGCTTTCCGCTTTGCAAAGCAAACGCTTGTCGCCAAGCAGTTCCCCCGCGCCTTTTAACGCGCCCAAATACAACATATTTGACGGGAAATTGACGTCTTCCATGTAATCGCTGGCTTTGCTCCATTCCAAAAATAACCAACCTTCCAGGTCTTCTAAAAGTCCAAACTCGTTCTCTTTGCTTTCAAAATAAGCAAGCACAGCCTTTATTTTTTCCTGTTCAGCAACGGACAAAGCCATATCGCCTACGCGAACGCCGCGGTCGTAAAGCTGTACGATATACCAAAGCACCCAGTTAGGGATATACGCTTGATCGTCGGACGGCTCGCTTGGATAGCACATAGGCAAAATCCCGTCCGATTTAAAATGCTCGTTTTTATATAAGGCGTAATTTTCAAAAAAGTTCTCTTCCACCTTATTGCCGCCCGTAAAGAACGTTTCCGCTTGCGACGCAAAATACCCGTCGCATAAATATCCCGCGCGCTCTCTCGTAGGACAATCGGTAGGCAAATCGTAGGTGTTGTGTTGGAAAGAATGCACCGAAGCGGCGACAATATCTTGCAAATCTTTATCCGCGCAGGTAAACGAGAAGTTGCCCACTTCGTTGTTTTCGATACGGAGCATCGCAACCGACTGCACTTCTACTTCTCCGTCTATAATCAAGGTGACGTATTTTCCCGTATATACTTCGTTGCTATGTAAAACGTATTCCCCCTTCGCAAGCGTCCATTTTAAACCGTGCGTGATTTGTTCGCGGTTGAACTTCACTTTCCCGTCGATGAGATAATCGTCGTACGTTACGTATACGGTAGCGTTCGTTTTCGCGCAAAGCGCAAGCTTGAATTTTCCGCATTGCACCCTATCGAATGCGTACGCTTTATATTGCAACCGCGTCGCCGTATCGGCCGTAAACACAAAGGACGTAAGCTGCAAGCTTAATACGTCGTCGCATTCGCTACGCACGTATCCTTCCATAGTCCCCTTGCCCGTACCGTCCAGCAAATCGGTGAAGTCGTTTTTCCAAACCCGCGTTGTATCCACGATAACCCCGCCCGTTTCGTACAGCGTAGCCTGCGCTTCGGCATTGCTTGCAAAACCCACGTTACGCGGCAAAAGCTTGGGCGAGTCTACTTCCACCATTTTCACGCAAGGAAAACGTGTGGCTTTGTCGCCCCGTTCTCTATCCTGCTCCATGCGATAAATTTCCAAAAATCCGCGTTGCGAAGACATTCGCTCCGTTTTAGAAAGCTTGTCCGTCATTTCATAGCAAACAAAATCTCCGCCGTCCGCGACCAAAGCGCCGTCCACGTACAATTCCGCGCCAAAAAGCGGCT
Organism: Candidatus Scatosoma sp.; assembly: GCA_045128055.1. GTDB lineage: Bacteria > Bacillota > Clostridia > Christensenellales > Borkfalkiaceae > Scatosoma. The sequence goes on from JBGVRC010000122.1 coordinate 9,521, forward strand.
TTTCCAACGCAAAGCAAAGCGAAGCCGCGTAGTTGCTTTGTACGTATACGCAAATTTCGTTTTCTTCTTTCGTCAAATAGCTATCTAAAAGCAACTCGTCCACGCGCGCGTAACCCTTTGCCGCTCTGGCTGGCCCGTAATGCGCGAATACGCCGTTGATATAAACGTTGTAAAGGTCTTTGGCTATAATTTTTAAACGCGTATCGCTATGTTTTTCTATCTTTTTCACAAAGCAGAGCTCTACGTTTCTTCTGTAACAATTTTCCGCCCAAAAAGCCCGCATTTTTCTTTCTCCGTCATAATTATTTCTTGGTTGCAATAATTTCTTGTTTGCCTGCGCAAAGCGTTTTTTGTTCGCATACGTAGCCGTCGGGCAAACGCAAGCTTGCTTCTATCCCCTGCGGCAAAAGAATGGTGAGTTTTACGCTGTTTTCATCCACTCTATCCCAGCGCGAGAAAATTTCCCCTTTTCTATGCTTAATATTGCCCTGTGCGAAGCTCATACCGTCAATAAAATCGGGGGCAATTTCCACCCTATCGGGAGAATAGAAATCGGAGTTGATTCGTATGCCCGCAACGTATAAAATAAACCAAGCGCTGACGTCTCCCCAGAAATGATGGTTAAGGGAATCGTGTTTTTCGCCGTTCTTTTGCAACCAAGCGCCGTCCTGCAACTCGTAAAAACGTTCCAAGAGCGTCCTTGCGCCACGCATTACGTTATAGCCGTAAGACGGGAAGCGATTTTGCACGATAAGCTTATACGCCAAATTGCCTTGCCCCATATCCGACAGAACTCTAAAAAGCGCTCTTGCGCCCAAAACGCCCGTCGTAAACACGCCTTCCTTTTCAATAAGTTGTAAAAGTTGTTGCTTTAAAGACTCTTCGTTTTCTTTGGCTACGCCGTAATACAATGTATACGCCACCGCCGTTTGCTCTTCGACGGTCATTTTGCCGTCTTGTATATATTTCTTCTTAAACGAAGCGCGGATTTCTTCCGCCAAGCTTTCCGCGTACGTCTTTAACGCTTGGTTTCCTACGAGCGTCGCCATTTGCGCGGCTTTTTCACACATATTGATACATTTTATCGAGTCGGTAAGCTCGGTTGGCGTAGTGTATTGATAATTATGCTTGGGCTGACACCAATCCCCTAATCCGTAGCAAAATAAGCCGTCTTCATTTTTCTTGGTTTCCATATATCCAAGATAGGTTTTCATTGCCGAGAGATTGTCTTTTATTGCCTTTTCATTCCCCGTATAACGATAAATTTGATAAGGCAATTCAAACAAAACGTCGTCCCAATTAGGACCTGCACCCCATTCAAAGCCCCAACCGCCCGTGGGTACGATGCCAGGAATCGCACCCCTGCTATCCTGCGCGTTGCGTATACTGAAAAGCCAGTCTTCAAAGGTGTTTTCTACGGCAAAATTGACGAGCATTTGCTCGGCTGAAAGCGCTACGTCCCCCGTCCAGCCGTTCTTTTCGCGATGCGGACAATCGGTGGGGATATAAAATAAATTAGACAAATCCGAACGTTGCGTGCTTTCCTGAATGGCGTTGGCTACCGCGTCCGAGCAAACGAAATCCCCACGTTTTTGCACAGCCGAATGCATAATTTCAAAAGTTAATAAATTCAGCGTAGCTTGCTCGTCCGTGATCCCTTCCACAGACACGTATTGAAAGCCGTGGTAGGTGAAGCGGGGCGTGTACGTTTCTTCTTCGCCCCCTTTTAAGGTGTACCAATCGCATTGCGTATAGCAAAAATCCGCTTCGTCAGGATAACACGTCATACTGCGCATATCCAACTCGCCATCGATAACGATTTCCCCGTGCATAAGCTGAATTTTTTGCCCGCGCTCACCTTTGATTTTTAAGCGGCAAACACCCGTGAATACAACGCCGAAATCATATAAATATTTACCCGAAGGCGTCTTTGTCACCGAAACGGGGGGTATTTCTTGATGAACCAAAATAGGCTCGGCTTCCACCAGCTTTTTCTCGCCCGTAGGCGCAATAGCGGGAATGGCGTTTTGCCAATCGCTATCGTCTATACCCAAGGTGTTCCAGTTTTCAATTTCCATTCGCGCGTCGTAATGCTCGCCCGCGCGCAAATCGTCAAACACGATAGGCGAAGGCTTGGTTACAAAGCTTTCATCGCTTTCAAACGCAACTTCTCCGTTTTCGTAGAACGCCAAAGCAAATTTAGGCGCGCTGCGAAAAGCCGCCTTATCAAAGTCCCATACGTCGCCGTAGGGATTGTTTTGCATACCGTTGCCAAGCCAAACGCCGATGACGTTTTCCCCGTCCGCAAGGCGCTCCGTTACGTCATAATCGTCGTAATAAAGCGCTTCGTCGGGGTTGGTTATGTAGGGTGCCAAACGCCCTTTCGTTACGTTTACACCATTGATATACAGTTCGTAAAAGCCCAAGCCGCATATACGGATTTCCGCTTTTTTGCCTTTGTTAAAAAGAAATTTTTTTCTAAAATACGGAGCGGGAACGTATTTTTCTTTCGTCGTATATTCCGTCGTCGCCGCTATGAAATTTTCAGGAAAATGCCGTGTCATTTTATTTCAATCTCCGTCTGCCATATTATATCGTCGCTCGCTTTCCCCAACATCAATTTCACCGTGCAAGGGAATAATTCGTATTTTCTACATACCGACCATTCTTTCAGCTCGTCAAAGCCCAACATAAAAGTAATCCTTTTGCTTTCCTGCGGCGCAAGCGCTGTCTTTTCAAAGCCTTTCAGCTCCTTTAAACGGTGCGTCACCGTGCCGCCGCGCCTGTATACGTATAACTGCGGAACAGCTTTGCCCGCAACGTTCGATACGTTAGTTACTTGGAAAGATATTCGTATTTTTCCACCCTTTTGCAATGCTTCCAAAGAACGGCTTTCCACCGTTACGTTGGAAAAGGCAAAATCCGCATAGCTCAAACCGTACCCAAATGCATACAAGGGTTTGTCGTCCATATCCACGTAAGGACGGCTTTCTTTAAAATTGTAATAAATCGGCAGTTGCCCTACGCTCTTGGGAAGCGAGAAAGAAAGCCTGCCAAAATCGTTACGCAAGCCAAATACGCTGTCGTAAATTGCGGCGCCGCCTTGACTACCCGGATACCCGCACCATATTACGGCGTTGGAATACGCTGAAATCTCCGTCAATACGTACGCTCTACCCGCCAAAACAAGACTGACGATGGGTTTATGATAGGTAGCGAGTTTTTTCAACAATTCAAGCTGGCATGACTTTAATTTTAACTCCGCCAAATCACAGCCTTCGCCGCAATCCATATATTTGCCTTTTGCTTGGATAACTGCCCCTGCGCCGTTGTAAATACTTTCGAAGTCGCGCACGCTGCTACCGCCGCAGCCGAACAAAATCACGTCCGCCTTTGCAACCGCTTCGTCCAAATCTTTATCCGATACGGTGACGCCGTCTTCAAACGTCCAACCTTGCAGGTACTCCGCTCCATTTTGGATAAATACGTCTTTGACCGTTGCCCCGTCTTTTTGTTCGGGGGTATAATCGCCGAGCATATAATATACGTTGTCCAGGTTGCCGCCGATAAGCAAAACTTTTTTTTGTCTTAACGGCAAAACCCCGTCGTTTTTCAATAATACAAGACTTTCGCTCGCCATATCATAGGCAACCTTTTGCCCTTCTCCCGATTGCAAATACGCAACCGACTGTCCGTTTTCGGGTAAAAACGGTTGGTCCATAAGCCCACAGGCAAATTTCTTTTCAAGCAGTCCGCAAACAGCTTCGTCTATTTCTTCTTCCGTGATATAACCTTGCGCAACAGCTTCTTCCAAATGCGTCATGCCTTCATCCCAAAGCCCGCAGTCCACCCCCGCGCGCACCGCAGCCGCGCCCGTTTTTACAACGTCGCCGCCGCAAAAATCTATCATTTTATCCACGGCGCAACCGTCTGCAATCACTACGCCCGCAAAACCAAGCTCGTCACGTAACACCGAGCGCAAGTAGTACGAACTACCGTGGCAAGGCTCGCCGTCGATTTCGCTGTACGTGGCCATAATAAAATCGCAGCCCGCTTTCACCGCTGCCGCCGCAGGGGGGAGATGAATTTCGCGAACTTCGCGTTCTCCAATATTGCTTACGCCGCCGTTATGCGCGCCGATTGCGCTACCCTGCGCCAAATAATGCTTGCAACAAACCATATTTTCGGCTTTATGCATACCCACAACGGCTTGCTCGCACATTTGCGCAGCCAAATACGGGTCTTCGGAAAAACATTCTTCAAACCGCCCCCAGCGCGGGTCGACTGCCATATCAAAAACGGATAAATACGGCACGTATACCCCGCCAAGCTTGGACTCCTTGCCGATTTGATAGGTTTGCTGCGCGTACAAAGCAGGATTAAACGAACATCCAACGTTTAAACTGACGGGATAAATTACGCTGTCCAAGATTTGTCGGCCATGCGGCGCGTCGTCTTCCACAAGCACGGGAATGCCCAGCCGCGTATTTTCCACGACGAATTTTTGCAAAAGATTATAAGCCCTTTCACGTTCAGCCGCTACAATACCGCCCGTTTGATAGCTACGTTTGCTCCAAGGATCCGCGCGAAACAATCCGTATAATCTTCCTATTCCGCCAAAGCGTAAAACATAATCTTTAAATGCTTCCGTCAAAATAATTTCGCCGTTTGCATCACGCGTATACGCTTCAAAGCCAAAAAATTTCTGCGCCAACTGCCCCACTTTTTCCCGCAAGGTCATTTGCTTGACCAAATCTTTTGCTCTGCGCTGAAACTCCGTCATCATTTTTCTCCTATAAGTTATACATTAACTCATTTTAATCATACTCCAAAAAAGAAAAGTTGTCAATAGAAATATTGCTTTTTCTACCGATTAAATTGCTCATTTCGGCTTGCGTATTACGCATAGGCAAAGACTTTGTCTTTGAAAGATAAAAAATTAAGAAAAAAGCGGATAAAAAGCAAAAAACAAAGAGCTACCAAAAACTTGCTGTTTTGGGTAACTCTTCTTTATATGCGCGACAAAAAAATCACTTTTCCCGTCGATAGAAACAGTATCGGCGTTTTTTTGGTTTTTATACAAATATATTAAGTTTCTTCCTTTTTTCCGCGAATATCCAACCCTGCGAGCTGCTCGTCTTCTAAAACAACCCCGCGTTGTACACTTGCATATCCGTATTTTTCACGGAGCTTTGCGATTGCGTTTTCCGCACGTTCTTTTTTTTCATAGGTAGCTTTTCCGTTCGACAACGCGTCGTCTAAACGCATCTGTTCCACGTAATAATCAAATCCCGAAACGGTAACGCCAAGCATACGCACCCTTGTACCGAGCTGAAAATGCTTGCAAAAAAGCTCGTAAGCCGCTTTGGCTATGTCCCCGCAAAGAATTGTCGGCGGAACTTTCATTTGGCAGGTGGTATCCTGCAATCTTTCGTTGCGGACAACGATATGCACCGTATTCGCTTTTCCTACGTCCGCGTCGCGAAGGCGGGCGGCTACGCTTTCGGATAGAACGTAAAACCACCTTTTTACTTCTTCTCGTGAAGAAATATCCTTGGGTAGAGTGCACGAGTTTCCTATCGACTTTAAATCTTCTTTTTCTTTGATAAATTTAACGGGTTCTTCATCTTCTCCACGAGCGTAAACGCGTACCTGCCTGCCCCGTTTTCCTAAAAATCGGGTCAAAAGCTCTTCATCAACGTTCGCCAAATCGCCTATTATTTGCACCCCGATTTTATGTAAAATCTCCGCTGTGGACCTACCGACAAACAACAATTCCGTGACGGGGAGTGGCCAAATTTTGTCTTTGTAATTGTCTTTCGTAATTTCCGTCACCGCATCGGGCTTCTTCATTTCCGACGCAAGTTTAGCGAAAACTTTATTAAAGCTTACCCCTATGGACACGGTTAAATGCAGCTCGTTTTTGATTTCTTGACGGATTTTTTCGGCAATTTCATACCCGCTTCCAAACAATTTTGTGCTTTCCGTCATATCCAAAGCGCACTCGTCAATGCTGCATTCTTCGATTTTGTCCGTGTATCTACTGTAAATTTCGACCACTTTTTTCGAATATTTCTTATATTCAAGGTGATGCGCTTCCACCATTTGCAAATTCGGACACTTTTTTAATGCTGAATATACTGTTTCCGCTGTTTTTATCCCTAACTTTTTGGCTTGTTCGTTCTTAGCAAGCACTACCCCGTGCCGCTTTTTCGGATCTCCGCATACAATCAACGGTTTTCCCGCCAAAGACGGATTATTCGCTATCTCTACGGAAGCAAAAAAGTTGTTCAAATCGGAATGTAATATTACTCGTTCGCGTTTTTCCATTTTTGCCCCCTTTTTTGTTTATTTTATATATTCGCTGACGGAATGCGCCGCTACGTTGCCTTCCCCTGCCGCTTTTGCATACTGATAGGGT
>JBGVRC010000123.1:0-1613 GCA_045128055.1 Candidatus Scatosoma sp.
TACCTCCCATAACCGGTCCTTGCGTTTCGTCTTCATCCCATACGCTTTGACAAAACTCTTGCGGCGTTTCATTGTGATATCTTTGGATTCTTTCCGCTACCATGTCCTTGATGAGTTTCGATTCTTCTGCCGTTGGTTCGTAATCGAACCACTCGTCAATGTCTATATACCGACTGATTTGACACTTGATTTTCAGTTCATCGTCAAAGGGGTTATAAAAGCCCCAGATATTTAGCCAAGTACCTTCTTCATCATTGATGTTGATATTGAATTTTTTATCCACGTCAAAGAATGCGTCCACCATGAAATTGATTTGTTTTTGGTTATCGTCATCCACTTCCAACTCGGGATCGATTCTTATATCTTTCCGTTCCAACTCCAAATTCTCTTTCATACGCCCTCCTTACGGTTTGCCTGCTTTTGCTATCGTTCTCGACAGATTCACCGCCGTTGCCGTTGCGTGTACCGCGCTCATAAGATTAAACTTCGCAGAGCTATCTAAACCGAACTGTTGCGCGATTCTCGGCACTTCGTTCGCTGCAAGCATAATACCCAAACCGAGCAAGGCATTGCCCTTAAACGTTATAAGCCCCAAGTATAAAAGCGTCGTTTGCAGGAACGCCGTCAAGCACGTTGCTACCACCTGTTTCATCCATTGCGTAAACCCGTCCGTATAGCCTCTTGGCACGGAAAACATATACAGCGAACCTACCGACATTTGCACGAGCAATATTCCCCCGCGCTTGATGTTTTGAAAGAATATCTTAATTACGCAATATGCAAATGCTATCATAATACAAAGGTTAAGCAGGCTATTCCCTGCCACTTCAGACGGGCGGAAACTATTTACAAACGTTGAAAAACTTTCCGTCGCTAAATCAAAGGCTTGCATATCGCCAAACAGGTTGGCTATATCCCGTGAAAACGTGTTTTGTAAGGATATGCAAAACTTATACAGTTCCACGGGTAATATGCCGATAAGCGAACACGCGAAAAAGCCTTTTAAGATATTGATTGCCGTCGTTTTTATATTCGCTCTGCCCGTTTGGTATTCAATGGCTACGTCGAATATAGCAACCACCACGCCTGCTATAAATAACGCCCAGCCAAACAGCGTAAACAGCATTATGAGCGCCTGTACCCATTTCAAATCGAACACGTCTGCGCCCATATTCCCCATAAGCGTGAAAAATTCGGATACCGCGTTAAAGATAGAGTCGTAAAACCAGTTCACCATCTTTACCCATATACTGTCCGCAACGTTATTGGCGGCGTTCCCGAAACCGTTCGTGATTCCGTTGATTAGCCGTTCTATCCATAAAAACATTTCTATTCGCCTCCCTTGTTTACATTGTCGGAACCATTCCTTCTTCTTGATACATTCCCACGTATTCCAAAACCGTTTGCGCAATTTGCTGTTTTTCTTTTTCCGTTACAGGCGTATACCAATATGCTTTATTGCTGTTTTGCCAAATATATGGATTTTCCATTTGGCAATATCCTTGCTTTAAGCCTATGATATCCCCAAAACAAAAGCATTGCTTATCTACTTCCCCGTCCGTTCGATTGATTATCGTGGCTTCTATTGCCGTATAATGGTCTGCATAACCTTG